>QHNU01000165.1:596-6159 GCA_003218525.1 Verrucomicrobiota bacterium | reverse complement strand
ATCAAAAAATCACTCGTTGCCCTCGACGAAATTGTCGTAAGCTCGGAGCGCTCACCCCGTTATCGCGCGCCGAAACGGGCGCGGTTTGTCGCAGTCCTTCGTTCGACAACCGGTTTGTGAAGAGACGAGTAGTCGGCCTTAGCCGAACTAATCGCTGCGGCGGCATGCGCTTGGCTGGTCGGAGAGGCGAGGAAATGTGGTAAGCTAAACGGGAACGAGCGATGCCAAGTCGAGCAGTTGATAGTAGCAAAAGGCGCAGGGGGCTGGAGCGCTTTGACATCGTTATCACGGTCCTGCTCGCCGGTTGGGTGCCATCGATTTTGATGCTGCTCATCTCCTACACCACGCTGCAAAAAACCCTCGAGTCGAAGATTCTACGGGACCGCCAAACGTTTGTACAGCTAATCGGCCACTTAGTGGATGATGACCTTGCCCGGACGGCCAGCGTCATTGGCTATTACCAGACGCTGCCCGATATGGAGCGGATCTTCACCGGAGCGAATCCCGATGTGGCGGCACAGCAATGGATTGCACAGAAACTCTTCTCTTACCCCCGCATCGATGGAATGTTCATGGCGGCCGCCGACGGCAGACTTCTCGGCACGCTCCCCGCGGCGCCGAACCTGGTCGGACAACATTTCCACCCCGACATCTGGAAAGCTGGGACCGATGCAACAACAGCCGCATTTGTTTCGCCCGTCTACCAGCGACCAGTCGACGGTCGCATGGTCACGGACGTTGTCGGTGCCGTCCGGACGCGGGATGGTAAGACGCTGGGCTATATTGGCGCTTCGATTCTGGTGGAGCGGATGGGACGCCGGCTCTCCGCGATTACTTTCGCTGATCGTGCCATCTGTCAGATCATTGACCAGCGCGGTTTCCCGCTTTTCACTCCCGATTTCAAACCGAACACCGAGCCTAGTACTGGCAGTCAGACCAGGTTGATTTCCGAAATTCGGAAAGAACAGAATGGGCACGTCACCCGTAACGGCACTATTTACTCATTCGATCCGCTCGAAACAGCCAACTGGCTGGCCATAGTATCTCAGCCGGAGCCGATCGCTTACGAGCCGGTGCATGATCTTCTGCGCAAGATCACTGTGCCGGCAGGCTGGCTGATCGCTGGAACTGCAATCGCAGCTTGGTTAGCAGGCCGGTTCTATCGGCGGCAATCGGAAGCGGCCCGGCGAATCGAACAGGAAGTCACCTTCAACGAGAAGATCCTGGCTAACATGCCGATCGGTATCGCCCTTGTCGACCCAGAGACTCGGCGGTTTCTGCACGTCAACGACGCCTTCTCGCAAATGGCTGGCCAAATCGGAGGACTGCCAAGCGGCACTGACATCGGCGTTGCCACCTATGATCAGATTAAGATTGCTCCACCTGAAGCCGTTGAAAAGGTGCTCGCCACGGGCCAACCGTTCCAGCTTATCGAACAGCCGTTTCAAGATCGCAGCGGCGCGACCCGCTTCTTGAACGTGAATCTGCTGCGCTTGCTCAATTCGCAACAAAACATTCAGGGCGCTCTCTACCTGATAGAGGAGAAGACCCGCGACATGACCTTACGTAATGAGTTATTGGGGGCGAATGCGGCAAAAGATCAATTTCTCGCATTGCTCTCCCATGAGCTGCGCAATCCCCTGTCGCCGGTGATCGCGATGGTGGCGGAACTGGAAGCCCAAGTGGCGGAGTCGCCGGAGGTCCGGCGGGCGCTAGACGTGATCCGACGCAACGTGGAATTGGAAGCGAGATTGATTGACGATTTGCTCGACGTTACACGCATTGCCAAAGGAAAACTCAAGCTTAGCCTCGAGCCAATCAGCATTCACGATGTATTGCAGCGCGCACTCGAAATTTGCCGGGATGGGATTTCGCAAAAGTCGCTGCGCGTCGATCTAAACTTGGCGGCGCAGGAAGATTTTGCGCAGGGCGACTCGGCGCGTTTGCAGCAAATTTTTTGGAATCTAATCAAAAACGGCGTGAAGTTTACGCCGGCAAATGGCCAAATTTCTGTCGCAACAGGAAATCCGCAGCCTGGGCAGATCGAGATTCGCATCAGCGACAGCGGGATTGGAATTGAGCCCGACAAGGTTGGCAAAATCTTCAACGCCTTCGAACAAGGACAGAGCTCAATTACTCGCAGATTCGGCGGGTTGGGACTTGGCCTCGCCATTTCCAAAGCAATGGTGCTGGCGCATGGAGGAACAATCGTTGCTTCGAGCGCAGGCCGGGATAAAGGCGCGACGTTCACGGTTCGGCTTGCGACCATTGCCAAACCAGCCGAACATGATCACGAACGGCCCCCGAACGGTCGTAGACCGGTGGCCGCGCAGCGCGTACCGCACACGCCGCGTCTTCTGGTGGTTGACGATCATCAGGACACTTGCACCGGAATGAAAATGATCCTGGAGCGACGCGGCTACCATGTGGCCGTCGCTCACAGCGCTGAACAGGCGGCGGAGAAAGCGCGTAGCCAAGATTTTGATTTGCTCATCAGCGACATCGGCCTGCCCGATCGCAGCGGCTACGAACTGATGCAGGAATTGCGCAGTCAAGGTCTGCCTGGAATTGCCCTGAGCGGATTCGGAATGGAGAACGACGTCAACCGTGCCCGGGACGCCGGGTTCGCCGAGCACCTCACTAAGCCAATCAACTTCGATCGACTAGAGGAAGTGATTCAGCAGTTACTCAGTCGCGCAACTACCAGCGATTAACGACGGAAGCCTATTCGCCTGCTGGCGGCGATGTCGACGCTGCAGCTTTGCGCTCGGAAGCATCTTTCAACTCGCGGGAGAGTTTTTCCACGCGCTGCCGCATGATTTTCCCGGGCTTAAATTTCACCGTGGCCCGCGAAGGAATAACGAAACTGCTTCCCGGCTCATTTGGGTTTCGCCCCACACGTGGTTTGGTGAGTCGCGGTTGAAAAACGCCGAAGTTCCGCAGTTCCACCGCCACGTTATTAGCGAGACTATCGGTGATATGGTCCAGCGTGCGCTGAACAACATCGAAGACTTGGTGTTGTACCATGCCGGTCTGGTTGCTAATTGCCACCACAATGTCGCGCTTGGTTAACTTCGCCATACCACCACAATCAAAATCGCGTCCACGGCGCAGTTTGCGTGGGAAAAATCGTGACCGCGAACTTTTTTTTACGTCCTGCCCGCAAATTCCGCCAGAGGCGTAGAATATTCCGCGGGAAAACCTTACGTCCCCACCGGCCGACGGAGGATTATCCGTAAGTAATATTCGAGAATGTTCTGGCCAGCCAAAATCCTTCGGTCCGACTTTAGTTGCCCTTGAACGACTCCCAGCTTGGTAAAGACGGCGTTCCATTCCGCTTCGATTCGCCGCGCCTCATCGTTGGAAAGTTCACGCACCGCCCGCATCGACGACCCGCGATTAAGCACATTCATGGCGCGGCCCCCGAGGTCGCGCAGCAAATCGAGTTCGCGGAACACGTGCTCGATTTCCTGCAGTAAATGTCCACGCACTTCGGTAAACTGTCGCTCTTGGTCGACCGAAATAATTGGCTTCGTCTTGTCCAGACCGTAAGTGATCAGGTCATGCAGCTTTTTCCAGCTATCGAGCTGGAGCGAGATTAGGCGGAGCTTATTTTCAAGCCGCTTGTCTCTCATTGATGAGGGCTGACCGCGGCGACGTCGAGGGTTTCGTCGAGTTTTTGTAGATTATCGATTAATAGGTGGGCCCAAGGGCGATCGACCGTATGGGCCTGACTGATCAAACCCTCCTCAAAATAGAAGCGGCCTTGGCGCCATCGGAAGATTTCTGCGACGGCGGCTTCCCCTTCCAGGCTCCCATAGACGGCGTGTCGAACCGAGCCGTGATGAAGGTAAATCTCACTTTTGCCGCGGCTTGACTTGAAGGTGAACCGTCCGGAGTGCTGGCTGAGGCAAGCCATTTGCAAAATCTCGGCGGCGGAAAATTGATTCAGATTGCCGATAAGTGAATGGCATGGATCGATTCCTTCCTCCGGCACGCTGCGACGGTTTTCCAAAGACCGGACAAATTGCATTACCTCGCGACGCAATCGCTTGGCCGACCCGGTCCCATCGGCTACGAGGATCTGCTGCCGATCGGCGTCCTCGAACAAGTCTCCCCGTGGCTGCTGCCACGGCACACACAAAATCTTGAGCGAGGGAAAGTGTTGCCGTCCCATGGTTGCGGCTTCAATCGCCGCCGCCGGCGGGCCTTCAACAATGAAGCCGTCGAAATTCTCCGCGATCAAGACCAGCACCGCCTCGGAAACGCTGCGCACCACCCGAATTTCTAAACCCTCTTCCGCATCGAAAAACGACAACAGCCGGTCCTCGAACACGGGATCGTGATTCAGAATCAAGAGACGATTTTCCACTGTGTAAACAACCCCGGCAGCAAAAGAGCAGGATTCTTGCCCCGGCAAGTAACAGAAAATCGCCTATTAAGGCCGCCAGGCGCGCTTCGGCGGCGGTGCAGGAAACGCGCCTGGCGCCGTTTCGTGCGCGGTTCGGAAATGCGTTTTTGCGATTTCCGAAAGTATTGCCGAACCATGTTTATCCACGATCGTTGCTGCCGTGGTTTTGATCGCTTCTGAAACCCCCCGGCCAAGACGCACGCCCAACTCTTTGCTCTTGCGATCCAGCCAATTGATAAATACTTCCCGCGCAACGATGGAAGCCGCCGCCACTGCGATGTCGGTCTCGGCCCGCGTGCGCTGGTCAATTTTGATGCGTTTCCCGTGACTCATCAGGGCGTTTTCAATCACTCTGGCGTCGGCAAATTTGTCCGAGAGTGAGCGCGGACAATCCGGTCTACGCACGAGCAAATTCTCAATAACTCTAGCGTGACCCCAGCCCAGTAAGGTATTGAGATTGCCGAATTTCTTATAAAGTTCGTTGTAACGGCGCGGACCGATGGCGACCACATCGACGCCATCGCGGGCGATCTGCCGAATTTCTTTCGCAAGCGCACGAATCCGCGCATCCGAGCCGATCCGCTTGCTGTCTTGGACACCGGCATCGAGTAACTTGCGTGCACTAAGGCGCTCGACATAAATCCCCGCGATCACAAGCGGCCCAAAAAAATCTCCCTTTCCGCTCTCGTCCACGCCGAAATGGGGCTCGAACATCTCCGGCGAATGCACTTCTTCGTAGCCCAGCCGTGCTTCGCCGAAAATGGTCGGTTCTAGTTCAAACTTTACAAAATCTTCCGCGCCTCGCCCTTGCACCAATACTTTTGGTCCTTTCTCGTAAACGGCGACGCTCAGTTTTTCTTTCTGGGCAAAGAAAAGCGTGTAGGGCTTCTCCGCGAACGTGAACCCGCGCTCCCGCAGCAGTCCGCGCAGTCTCTCCGACTGTTCGGCATTGAGGAGTGCGGTAAAAGTGTTCACGCTCGTATTTAATAGATGAGGCGTGCTGGGAAACAATCTTCGCCTGCTCTGTCGATAGGCGCGGGCAACTTTCGACGCGCGCTCAGCCGTTGGTTCGAGAAGCATGGCCGCGATCTTCCGTGGCGTCGTACTCGCGACCCCTACGCGGTTCTAGTTTCCGAACTGATGCTCCAGCAA
>QHNU01000165.1:0-564 GCA_003218525.1 Verrucomicrobiota bacterium | reverse complement strand
CTTATTATAATAGGTGGCTCAACCGGTTTCCGACTGTGACATCCTTGGCTCGGGCACCTGAGTTACAGGTCCTTCATGCCTGGGAAGGCCTCGGCTATTACGCACGCGCGCGTAACCTTCACCGGGCGGCAAAGTTGGTCGTTCGAGAGTTTGGTGGCGAACTCCCGGATGATTCAGAGCAACTGCAATCACTGCCGGGCGTCGGCCGCTATACGGCGAACGCCGTCGCGGTTTTTGCTTTCAATCACTCCCGACCAATCGTTGAGGCCAACACTGCTCGCGTGCTCGCGCGTCTATTTAATCTGCGTCACCCGATTGATTTCGCGGCCGGCCGGAGGGCGCTATGGGAAACCGCAGCGCAAATCGCGCCGGCGCGCGCACCGCGAAAATTCCAATCGGCAATGATGGATCTTGGGGCGCTCGTTTGCACCGCGCGCAATCCACGCTGCCGAATCTGTCCCGTGAAAAAATTCTGCCGCGCGCGCAATCCCCAATCGCTGCCGAACAAGGCTAGACGCATCCGAACAACCGCGCTCACCGAATCACATGCCGTTATTACCAGAG
>QHNU01000164.1 GCA_003218525.1 Verrucomicrobiota bacterium | reverse complement strand
GTGGCGAGCTGGGCACTGACATCCAAGATAGATGGAGGGATAGCCTCCGTGCCGTCCCGGGGGGCTTGCATGAGACACGCTCGTCCCAGTTTTCTTACCCAGCAGACGAACGTCCCGAATGGAGCTACAGGCGAAAAAGAAGGTTCGAGACTATACGATCATGCAAGCGTTTTGTGACCGTTCTATGGCTGACTGGTTCTTTCTTTTTGGCTCTTGCTTTCACGGGGCTGCCATTTCGGCAAAGCCTTGTGAGCTCAATACGATAAAGATCACACACATTTCCGCTGCTGATTCGACCATTCCAGTTGCACGGTGTAGCCTGCAATCTGCTTGAAACTCCAGGCGCAAATGTCTCCGATCTCCCCGTTGACATCGTCGTACCAGCCACTGCCCGGCACAGGATCAGTGATCGCCTCGCACAATTCATGCGAGCTCGTCCCCGTCAACGCGTCGAAAACTTCGAGCCCACCGAGACAACCGCTGCAGCCCGGATAGGGCATAATCGCGTAATAGACGCTCCCCACGTTGTTGTGGTAGCCGCAGTAACTCTGGCACGAGCGGCTCCCTCCCATAACCGAGCTAACTCCTGGATCGAGATAGATAAAATAAAGCGTGTTGGCCTTATTCTTTGGAATCGTTCGTGACTTGATCCATTTCTTTAGCTGCTTCTGTATTGCTAAATCAGTGACACTCCGGGCCGGCGCATTGGCAGCGATAACCTTCGTTCCAATGAACGAGCCATGCCCGATTGTCTCGCCAGCGACATTATATTCTGCCAGCTGGTCCAGCAGGGGACTGACGACGATCTCCCGGAAAAACTGGTTCAGGTTGTTCATTAAATCGGTCGAACCGGACGAGGCGCCCCATAGTTTTCCCCAGAAAATCGTGAACACCTCCACATTAGGAAGGAGCGAGCCGCCGCGATAGGTCAGGTTAGCCTCGGCGGCGGCTCCGATAAATGGTTGGTGCAACGGTACGACGCGTATGCACTCTCGACTGAGAAGTTCCCTCGTTCGAGTGACCCGCTTACTTCGCTTTTTCATAACTTCCTTTGTCCCTTCTAATAACCCGGCTGAACACGCTATGACTGGCTATTGGGCATACCCGCGATAGGGTACTGAGGCACGGGGCGCAGGCAAATAATCGAAAAGTGATCTTAGTGTTAAGCATCGAGAGCGCGGGATCGGCCTTTGTGGAGTTGCAAGTTATGTCGCTGTAATTGCGGTCTCGGCAAATTCGCTCGACAAATGACTGCAGATTTGTCAAAAATCCGTAGCTTAACGAAATCTGAATCGGGCCGGGACGTTCTGCTCCCGGTAGCGCCTGACCCTGTCCAGATTGCAGGCAAAACGACATATCGGGAGAAAGAAAGAAGCTCCTATGTATTCAACGGCTCATTTGATAGTCGCCGCTCTACGTCCTCCTGGTTCAATTAGCCGCTCGGCTTGGCGTTGCGGTTTTCTTCTCGTCCACTTGGCGTTGGCTCTTGCGTCACCGGCCCTCTCCCAGTCGGTTAAAGCAACCGCCCTATCAAGGTTCAACACGGCGGATGGGGATGGGGCTTGCAATGTACTGCAATACAGCGCCAACGGCACAGGCTCTTACAACACCGGCATCGGTTTTGACGCGCTCCTTGGCGATTACACCGGCAACTACAACACGGCCATCGGCGCTAACGCGCTATATCGTAACTCGAGCGGCAATTTCAACACAGCCGAGGGTGCGTTCGCCCTTTATAACAACACCGGCAACTATAATACCGCGACCGGCGCGAGCGCTCTGCAAAACAATACCACCGGCACTGACAATGTCGCCTCGGGGCTTCAGGCGCTGTTCACCAACTCAACAGGCTACGATAACACGGCGAACGGTTTTAATGCGCTCTATTCCAACACCAGCGGCCACGATAATACCGCATTGGGTTTCCAATCCCTTAACAGAAACACAACCGGCAATAACAATATCGCCCTTGGCATGAATGCCGGTTTCAATCTGACCACCGGAAGCAACAATATTGTCATTGGCGCTGGTGTGCTTGGCGTAGCGGGCGATGCCAACAAGATCCGGATCGGCAAATCTACCCACACTGCGACCTATATCGGGGGTGTTTATAACAAGACCGTTGCCAGCGGCACCGGGGTAGCAGTCAGGGTCGATTCCACCGGTAAACTCGGCACTGTGCTGTCCTCTGCCCGGTTCAAGGAAGCGATTAAACCAATGGATAAAGCTAGCGAAGCGATTCACCGGTTGGAACCAGTGAGCTTCCGATATAAGCAGGAACTCGATCCTGACGGCGTCACACAGTTCGGCCTGATTGCTGAACAGGTAGAGAAGTGAACCCTGACCTCGTTGTTCATGATGAGGATGGCAAGGTCAGCACTGTCCGCTACGAAGCGGTGAACGCGATGTTGCTCAATGAGTTCTTGAAGAACCATCGCACAGACCAGGATCAAGCGCGGAAACTACAGGAGCAGGAAGCAACTATAGCGCAGTTGAAGGCTTCGGTTATGCAGCAGCAGAAGCAAATTGAAGCGCTGACTGCCACCGTGCAGAAAGTGAGCGATCAACTGGAGCTAAGCAAACCTGCGTCGCAACTAGTGGTTAATGACCAGTAAAGGCGCTCGATAGGACACCTACGGTTGACCCTCTGCGCTGACAACATGCCAATAGAACTTCTGAGAGGGGGCAGGCTGAAAGCCAACGAGTTGATTAAACGCGACAGTAGCGAGCGGATCCAAATACGTTTGGTTACCTAAACGGAAATCACGAGAAAGAACCAGCCGCTGTTTTGACTGATTGGGCGCCGGTGAGCCAGATTCTAATACGTCCACAACGTCCACGTGGATCAGGATGGTTCTTACGTGCCACGACGAGGCGTTATAAACTGTGCATTCAAGCGTTCCGCTTTTAGACAAGCTCGCTGTCCCCTGAAGACGGATCAATTGGTCAGCTGGCAGTGACTTGTCAGGTACGGATTCGGGGCAATTCTTCTCCTCGGCGTTGATGCGCAGCGCCTCCGATACATTACGGGCGATGTACCAGTTTACCCGAGCATTCCGAAAGTATTGTTTAGCACCCGCGTAATTCCGTTCCTGCAGAAGTCTCCGCGCGAGGTCTTGGTCGCTTAGTGCTCGTGTGATCGCTGCCCGCCCCGCCACAACCATGAATGTCGCCGCCGCTGCAGCTATCGCTAAAACGCCGGCGGTCCATAACAGTTGACGCTTTGACATATTCGCGACAACAACCCCGGTGAGAGCTGCGAACGTCACGTTCACCACTAACTGCGCAATATTAATCTGCGAATTCGGCGGCACCGCATAAAATGGCAGATACTGGCGCCTGACTTCGGTCCGATCATTCAAAAAAATGACTGGCACGAATGCCATCGCGATGAGAGCGCATACAGCCGCGAAAAGTAGTGTTCGTCCTAGCCGTCTTTGGGTGGGTTGTGTCGCTCCGTCCACAATGCGCGTGCGCGGGCCTAGTCTTTTTTCTTAATCTGTGATGGAGTATCGAGCACGATTTCCGGCTTGCCTTTGTAGAGAACAAGCTTGCCAGTAACCGAAACAGCTTGACCATTAAGCTCCTGCGCATTCGGAAACTGGTCGGCTGAATCCTTCGGTATGAAAGCGGTGAACAGTTGGTTTGGATAACGGCCGCCCATGTTTAGAAATATGTACCCCATCTTCGACTCGTGGCGCCGGTGATTTTATCAGTTACGGTCGCTGTTTCGCCGACGTGTTTTTCGGCTTCTGATGCCGAATATGTCTTGTTTTCCTCGGCCGAAATGAAGCCGGTTATGAACAACACCGCCCCGGCCGCAACCATTGCGCACATAAACTGACGTTGTAACGCGATCGCATCCCCAAAGGCAAGGCTGAGACTATTGTACCGACAAATGACCGGGCGTCTCATGAACCTCGCCGATGTAATTCCGAATCCGGAGTATCGGATGTGTCACGCCCGGGCCATCGCCGCCCCGCGCACCGTGGTCTGGGATGAGCTGCACCGAGTCACCATGTCGGCGCTTCCCTTGGGGTGGATGCTCGAGGCCTTGCGTCTCCTGCCTGCCCGGCTCTCGGGCAGGAAGCAGCAGCCGTTGGCCGGACGCTCCTTTCTCGACGTAACGCCCATTCCGGTCCTGTTCTCCGAGCGACCCGATGTCGTGATCTCGGCAGGCCTCAGCCAGGCTTGGCGCCTATTGGGAGGGTTGACACCGCCGCAACTGGACGCGGCGGCTTTGCGAGCCTGGTCGCAACCGGGATGGATCAAGGCCGGGATGGAGTTTCGCCTCGAACCCATCCGGCTAGGTACGCTCCTGAGCACCGAGACCCCGCGTTCTCGCGACGGACCCGGGGACACGGCGGGCGTTCGCGATGTACTGGTTCTTTATCCGCCCGAGCAGTGGTGCGATTCGTCGCGAGGTGTTGAGAACCGTCGCGCACCGCGCCGAATCCCAGGTCGCGTGATTGCGACTTGGGAGGAAGTAAAGGAATACGCTTGAACGTGTATGCTGGTCTTCGCCTTCGCAATTTCACGCACGATTACGTCTGTGCATGACGCACCCGGCGCAAAATAAGCTTCAATGTGCGACTGCGCCTCGGCTGCCGACGCTCAAAGAATCACGGTCCTAACAGAACCCGAGTCGCGCGAGTCACGGAAGCAGCGTTGCTTCTTTCGGCGCGCTCGATGCGAGTTTTTGGAAGCGCGGATCATTCCGAAGCGGATCGAACATTGGATCGAGCCGAAGTAGCGCGGGCGTGAGCGGCATGCCCGCACCCAGCGCACCAGCGTACGGTATCGAGAGTAGTTTCTGTAAAGCGACGATGGCACGGTCGGGCTCTCCCATGCGCGCCGCCACCCGTGCGAGGATCTCGATCGGAATGGGACCAACTATCGCGTCTTTCTCGATCGGATTCACGGCGATGGCCAGTTCCGACAGAGCCAACGCGGCGGCCTTGTCACCGAGACCCATATTGGTCAGAGCGAGATCGCCAATGAGGCTATAATTGTCCGGCTGTTCTTTGAGAAAAGGTTCCAGTTCGCGGCGCGCCTGTCGCCAACTTTCCTGAGCGCCGGCATGGTCGCCGGCAACGTCCTGGGCCCAGCCCAGCCAAAAGCGCAGTTCGCCATTGATGTAACCCAACGCTGGATCAGGCTTGGCCAGTATCTCCTTTAGCCGAGGGATGATTTGCGCAGGACGGCGTTCAAGGATTGCCTGGTAAACTTGTGTTTCCACGGCCCCCG
>QHNU01000163.1:1659-7240 GCA_003218525.1 Verrucomicrobiota bacterium | reverse complement strand
TCCTCGTGACCGAGCTTCGCGCGGGGTTCAAATCGCTGCGCTAATCTTATGGCGAGTAATCGGAAGACAGTGATCGTTACGGGAGCGTCGCAAGGCATCGGCGCGGGCATCGTCCGGGCGTTCCTCGCACGCGGCTACGATGTTGTGGGAACCGCGCGAAGCGCGACGAAATCGAAAAACCTCTCAGCTTCCGACCACCTCGCCTTGATCGACGGCGATATAGGTCAATTTGAGACGGCGCAGAAAGTTGCAGAACTCGCGATCAAGAAGTTCGGCTCGATCGATGCCGTCGTCGCGAACGCCGGCATCTTCCTGGTGAAGCCGTTCACGGAGTACACGGCAGACGATTTTCGCGCGCTCGTTTCGACGAACCTCGCAGGCTTTATTTACATCGCGCAGCTTGCAGTTAAACAGATGCAGGCACAGAAGACGGGCGGCAGCATTGTGAGCATTACTGCATCGTTGGCCGATAATCCAATTGCTGGCGTACCCGCTTCCTTTTCTATGATCACTAAAGGTGGCCTGAACGCCGCCACCCGAAGTCTGGCGATGGAATACGCGAAAGAGCATATTCGATTCAACGCCGTAGCTCCCGGGGTCGTCGACTCACCGCTTCACACCAAGGATCCGAAGGATTCCCTGAAAACGCTTTCGCCGATGGGCACAATCTCCACCCTTGAGGACATTGCCAGCGCGGTCGTTTATCTGACAGAAGCTCGCCAGATCACAGGGGAGGTGCTGCACGTGGACGGCGGTGCGCACGTTGGAAAATGGTAATCCCCGATAACTCTCGATCGGCCGGCGCCGAGCGGCGGTTGAAAGAACTTGGTATCAAGCTCCCGGCACCGCCTGAGCCGTTCGGCATCTATGAGGAAGCGGTGCAGACGGGCAACCTGCTTTTTCTGAGCGGGATGCTTCCCACGGAAGGCCACGGGGCGAAATTCATTGGGCGCGTCGGCGCGGAGCTCGATGTGGAAGCGGGGCGCAAGGCAGCTCACCTCGCGGCGCTCAACGTTCTCGCTGTCGCGAAAAAACATTTGGGATCGCTCGACAAAGTGACGCGAATCGTCCGGCTCGGCGTGTCGGTGGCCACTTCCGGAGATGTCCGTGATCAGCCGAAGGTCGCTGACGCCGCTTCGGAGTTGCTGCAAGACGTCTTCGGAAAAGACAAGAGCCCTTGCCGCTTGGTGTATGGCGTCGCAAGCCTTCCGCTCGGCACTCCGGTCGAGCTGGAAATCATTTTCGAAGTGGGGGAAGAGGGGAAAAGTAAAATTAGGAATTAGAATGGAGCGAGCTGGGATGAGCGACATGGACGGAAAAGCCGCACAGGGTCGCGGCGAGTGAGCGGGAAGCGAGCGAGTTCAATGGAGCGAGCTGGGACGAGTGACATGGACGGAAAAGCCGCACAGGGTCGCGGCGAGTGAGCGGGAAGCGAACGAGTTCAATGGAGCGAGCAGGGACGAGCGACATGGACGGAAAAGCCGCACAGGGTCGCGGCGAGTGAGCGGGAAGCGAACGAGTTCAATGGAGCGAGCAGGGATGAGGTGCGAACCGCACTTGTATTTCATGGCCGGGTCCGAGCTGGACAGGCAAATGGCCGCGAGCTAGCGGTGAGTGGAGCGCGAAACGACTGAATACAAATTAAATTAGAAGTCGGCAGAAAACGCCGAATGATTTTACAGTTTGCGATAACCCGGATGCACGTCGGGCGTCAGGCCTTGCTGGTGGACGATTTTACGGCCCAAAGCCGCGAGCGTGTTACGCTCTTCTGCCGTTAGGCCTGCGCAAAGGTCGGCTTCGTGTTCTGCGGCTAACTTGGAAAGCTTTTCCAGCATTGCTCGACCCCGCCTGGTCAGGATGAGCACGGAGTGGCGGCGATCTGTGGTGCTGCGTTTCCTTTCGACCAGCCCTTTTCCCACAAGCTCATCAATCAGTATGACCATGCGGCTGGGGAGCACGCCGAGTCTTTTCGCTAACGTCCGTTGATTGCACGAGGGAATTTTGGCGATAATGCGCAAGATTCCAGCGTGCCGCGGCGCGAGGCGTAATCTTTTGATGCGCTCGCCAAAACGATCGGCGGCGTGCGCGCCGAGCTGGGCGAGGAGGAAAGCGGCGCCCGTTGGTTGTTGCTTGCGAGATTCCATGAGGCTGGTGAGCAGCCAGCTTAAAGAAATTAGTTGAAAAAAGCAATCGTTCATTTAATGAATGATTCATGAATACAATCAACTTCTTGCCGCGCGGGAATGGTCACCGCGGACCGCATCCAGGCATTCTGGCAATTGTCTACACGCTTCTCTTTAATGCAGGCCTGTATCAAGTCGTCAGCTTTACCGGTGGACCGCATTTTCCAGGTCCGTGGGAATCGAGCGAAGCGATTACTGCTTATTTTCAAACTTATCCCAAGACGGTTTTGCTCTGCGCCTTCCTCCAATTCGGTGCCGCGATCCCTCTTGGGATTTTCACGGCCACAGTAGTGAGCCGGCTTCAATTCCTCGGTGTGCGCGCGGCCGGCCCTTACATTGCGTTGTTTGGCGGGTTGATGACGGCGTTTAACATGGCAGCAACTGCCTTTGTCCTCTGGGTGATGGCGTATCCTGGGATCGCCGAGGACGCAGGTGTCCTGCGGGCATTCTATTATCTCGGATTTGCTTTTGGCGGTGTGGGCTTTTCCGTTCCGCTAGGTCTGCTCATTGCCGGAGTGTGTATCCCGGCGGCGTTCTTCAAGCTCCTTCCGAAATGGCTTGTCGCATTCGGGTTGATCCTCGCGATTATCGGAGAGTTGAGCGTTCTGACTCTGATCATTCCTCAAGCGCTCTTTCTCATTCCGCTGACGCGATTCCCCGGATTTATCTGGCTCATCGCCGCGGGATTCGCACTACCGAAAACAATCGCGTCACGAACGCCGCCGACCAGCGAGTGAAGATCGGGCGACTTTTATCACGAAAAACCCCGCGCACGATGATTCGAAAACGCCGAGGTTGACTCGCGATTTCCCAATCGATCCACCGGCGTCGCCGCACGGCGTATTCAACGTCGAATGCGGAAGGAGCCTCAAGGATTCCGAGTCGAAGGTCTTTCTACTGCGGTGATTTGCAGAGCTTCTGGAACGCTGGATCGCTGCGCAGCGGGTCCCAAATAGGATCGAGACGCAGCAGCGCCGGCGTAACTGGATTTCCGTAGAGCCACCCCGTATAGGGAATGCGAACGAGGCGCGTGAGCAATTCGATGGCCCGACTCTTCTCGCCGAAAAGTGTCGCTACGACGGCCATGTTCTCGTCGCCAAACGGGCCGACGGCCGCATCTCGTGACACCGGCGTGATTGTCTTGACGCGCTCGGCTTCTTTCCATGCACCGCTCTTGTCGCCCAGGAGGGCGTATGTCTGAGATAATACGATAGCCAGCCAATCATTGTCTGGTTGCTCGCGAGTTAATTGTACGAGCCTGTCCCGCGTCTGCGTGCCGGTAGCTTGCACGCCTGCGTCGTCGCCAGCCAGGTGTTGCTCGATAATTAAGAAATAGCTGAACACTGCCTGTTCAACCTCGGAACCGAACTCAAACTCGGCGAAGCGCGTCTTTAGGAGCCGGATCGCCTCGTCATACTTTCGCTCGAGTCTTAGTTGTGTGACTTTTGCACCCACTGCATCATATGAGGGAGTGAGTGCGGTGATAGCGGCCAGGTATTTGTTAGCTTCCGCCAAGTCGCCCTTTGCCTGGTAGATCGAAGCTTTCTCGGCTTTGATCTCAGGGTCGTCCGGGCGAATTTCCAAGGCACGATCGAGCAACTGAAGCGCCGTCTCGAACTGACGCTGATCGCCGTAATTGAAGGCGGCATGCACTAACAGCTCCGGATTGCGCGGATCGAGAACGAGCGCGTGCTCGAAATAACTGACCGCCTCGTCCCAGTGGCCCTGCCGCCGAGCAATGCTAGCAAGCGCCGCCGGAATCTCACTATTGCCCGGTAGCATCGAAGCGGCGCGCACAAAAGACTGGCGCGCCGCCTTGTAATCCCGCAGCTCATCGTTTTGGTAATACGCCAAAGCAAGCAGAGTCTCCGGCGCGTCCGCCTGGAGCGCTTGCGCGCGCTCCAAGGCACCTTTGGCATTGCCGATGCGGTCTCCAAACGAGCTATACAACCACGAATACATCCGCGACAGCCGAGCCCAGGCGAGGGCAAAATTCGGGTCGAGCTGAACAGCCCGTTTGTAGAAACTGATCGCCTTCTGCAATGGATAAACAGATATCAGGCTCTCCGTTTCGGCGGCGAGGCCGCGGAGGTATGCCTCATAAGCCGTCGCGTTGTTGGTCGCTTTAGTTGCAAGCACCTTTTGCTCGTGAACAGCGAGCTTTGCCTGTAACTGCTCGGCAATTGATCTGGCAATTTCGGTCTCGACCGCGAAGATGTCGATCAGCTTGCGATCGTACGTCTCGGCCCAGACGTGCGAATCCTTTTGTGCGTTGATCAGCTGGACATTAACCCGCACAGCGTCGCCAGCTTTTTGAACGCTACCTTCCAGTACGTGCGCGACGCCGAGCTGCTTTGCGATTTCAGAGACGTTACTCGGTTTGCTTTGATACTGCGCTGTGGAGGTTCGTGAGATAACTTTTAGCTCACTGATTTTGGCAAGACGGGTCAGGATTTCATCATGGATACCTGTGGCGAAGTAAGCGTTCGATTTGTCCTCGCTAAGACTTTCAAATGGCAAGACGGCGATCGATTTCTGTGCAATCCCTGTAGCCGCCTCGCTCTGTCGAGGCGTTGCATTTCCGGCGGTGTAGCGGCCGACGAAGAACAAGCCGAGCGAAAGCGCTGCAGCCATTAGCACGACCGCGATCCAAACGCGGCCCCGCGAATGTTCTCGTGCCGCATCAGCAGATTCGGTCCGCTTGATTCCTTCAGGGGTGAGCTCGAAAGCCCACGCGATAACCAGGGCGATCGGAAACCCGACGATAATTGCGAGTACCACCAACCGCACCGCCCAATTCGGAATTTCGAAGAACGGAAAGACCTGTGTCGCCACTTGGATCAGCAGCCAGCCAACGACTGCGTAGGCGACGGCGACCTTGTAGACGTTCCGTCGTCTGAGCTCAGTGACAAACGTGCGCAGATCCATCCCGGTGTTGCAGATATTAGACGTTCGTGGCGGTCCACAAAGTTGAAAGGCGAAAAGCGCCGGCGGCGGGGCGTGTTCGAATCTTGCACTTCAGATTTGCCAAAAATCCCTTCGGTCTCTTTGCTGGTTTCGTGTTGCCGAAAACGAAATACGCGCGCAGCGACGACGTTCGCATCGCCTACCAGATTAGCGGGGACGGACCGTTCGACGTGGTCTGGGCGCCTGGTACGATGTCTCATCTGGACCTCGATTGGGAAATCCCGCAACGCGCCCTTTTCTTCGAGCGGTTCAGTAAATTTTGCCGTCTCATTCGCTTCGACAAACGCGGTACCGGCCTTTCCGATCGCCCCGTGAAAATGGCGACGCTCGAGGAGCGCACCGACGACATTCGTGCGGTGATGGATGATGTCGGCATCGAGCGCGCCAACATCTTCGGCGTTTCCGAGGGTGGCTCCATGGCGTGTTTGTTT
>QHNU01000163.1:0-1649 GCA_003218525.1 Verrucomicrobiota bacterium | reverse complement strand
ATCCGTGAGGTCAAACACGCGAGGAGCACAATCAAATGATCGCGATGATTCAGGACGATTGGCCCACCTTTGAGTACATTACCGGACCTGGGGCAGGCGTGGGCAAGGATGCGGATCCCGCCTACATCGAATCTATTAGTCGTTACATGCGCGCGGCGGCGAGCCCTTCGGCCGTCTACGCCTACGAACAGATGAACGGGCAGATCGACACTCGCCCCATTCTCCCGTCCATTCAGGCGCCCACGTTGGTGCTGAACCGCACCGGCGATCCTTGTGCTCATGTGGAAGCGGCGCGCGATATGGCTTCGCGGATTCCGGGCGCGAAATTTAAAGAGTATCCGGGCAATAGCCATTCGATGATGCTCGACGACATGGAAACCGTGCTTTCAGACATCCAGGAGTTCATAACCGGTGAACGTCCGATCGATTCCTCCGATCGTATTCTGGCCACGGTCCTCTTTCTCGACATCGCGTCCTCCACCGAACGCGCGGCCGAGCTTGGCGACACGCCGTGGCGCAATGTCCTGAATTCCTACTACGCCATTGTGCGAAAAGAATTGGCGCGATTTCGGGGCAAGGAAACTAATACCACCGGCGACGGCTTTCTCGCGACCTTCGACGGCCCCGCGCGAGCGGTGCGGTGCGCGCTTGCTATCGCGGTTGCAGTGCGGCAGCTCGGTATTGAAATACGCGCGGGAGTGCACACCGGCGAATGCGAATTAATGGGCGACAATGTCGGCGGTATCGCGGTTCACACCGGAGCGCGTATTATGGGGAAGGCCGAGCCCGGCGGAGTGCTGGTCTCCGGGACGGTGAAGGATCTTGTGTCGGGCTCTGGAATCGACTTTCAGGAGTACGGTGTCCACCAGCTGAAAGGAATTTCCGGCGAGTGGAAACTATTTGCCGCGCGCCCCTGAACGACTGAAGGAAATAGCAAAGGCACTCAAACTTGAAATTAGAAACGCCAAAGTAGAAGAGCGAACGTAGAAACGGCGGATGAAGATGCCGAACCAACGGTTGATTATTTTTTCTGTTCTTGCTGTCGTCGTTCTGAACCCAGCGCAAACAGGCGCGGCCGACTCGGAGGTGAGCGGTGTTTTCAAGGGCAACGATCAGCCGGCGAAACTGGCTTTCGTTTCTGCCCACAATGGCACACCGGTCGCAGGCAAGGAAACGATCAAGCTGGTGTTTACCGAGAAGGATCATTCCAAAGATGAGCGACCGGATTTGAAGGCGTTGTTCGGCGATTATGGCAGCGCTCTCGTTATTGGAATTGAGCCGAACGGAAAGGTGGTGACCTGCGACGTCGCGCACGAGGCGCACAAACAGAAACCAATTAGCTCTCCTGCGTCCAGTCAAGATGAGCGACTTCAAGAGCCAGGCTGGTCAGATTTCAGGAAAGATTACGACCGACGGAAAGCAAGAGGCGTTCGGCCAAACCTGGGAAGTTAATCTCACCTTCAAGACAAAAGCTCCCTGACGGAGAGAGCAAGATCGACAATGACGAGTTCAGTACATCTAACTAGGCCTTGATAAACGCGAGCGGTCTTCGTTCACTTGGTCAGGCCAGAGCAAGTATTGAAACGTATTTGTCCTCAGCTCTGCTGGTTGTAGTCGTAAAGGATAATATTATCCCATTGACTCGCGAT
>QHNU01000162.1:565-6028 GCA_003218525.1 Verrucomicrobiota bacterium | reverse complement strand
GGAGCGCATTCTCAATTTCCCGGCCGGTTACATCCTGTACGTGCAATACCCGGCGCTTGGAGTGTCCGCCTTCTCGCCCGAGATCAGGCTCACGATGGCCGGAAACCTCCCGCTCGTCGAAGCGCACTCCGATCTCCTGCAGTTTCCGAATCGCTTCCGGTCCTTCGGTCACGATTGTGCGCACCACTTGCTCGTCACAAAGTCCGGCGCCGGCATCAAGTGTGTCGCGAATATGGAGTTCGAAGGAATCCTCACCGCTGGTCACGCAAGCAATGCCGCCTTGGGCCCATGCCGTATTCGAGTCGCTCCCCTTTCGTTTTGTGATTACAGCCACGGAACCATTCCTGGCAGCCTTAAGTGCGAAGCTCAGACCCGCGATTCCGCTTCCGACTACGACAAAATCGAATTCCTTCACGCGATCCGCAGGTTGTCGATCAATCGCGTTCCACCGATGAAGACGGCGAGGGCGAGGACGGCCTTTGGACGCAATGTTTGTAGCGGCTCTAAAGTTTCGGCATCGATCAAACTAACATAGTCAACGCGAGCGCTCCCGGCCGAAGTGATCACGTCTTTGGCCATGTCGATTAATTTGGAGGCAGAGATTTCCCCGCCTTGGGCCAATCTCTCCGCCGCCAAAGCGGCATGACGCAGGACGGTAGCTTGCGCGCGCTCCTCCGCGCTCAAATAACGATTGCGCGAGCTGAGCGCGAGGCCATCGGCATCGCGAACAGTCGGCACACCAACGATCGCAACCGGAAAATTCAGATCGCGCACCATCCGCCGAATGATCGCGAGTTGCTGATAATCTTTTTCACCGAAGACAGCGACCTTTGGCATCAGCAAATTAAACAACTTGGTTACGACCGTGCAGACGCCGCGAAAATGTCCTGGCCGTGAGGCACCACACAGGCCCATGGAAAGCGACGTTTCCTCCACGTAAACCGATCGATCGCGAAAATACATTTCTTCTGCCCGTGGCCGGAAGAGCAAATCCACTCCGGCCTCGCGACAAACTTTTTCATCCTCCCTCTCTGGCCGTGGATACTTTTGGAAATCCGAACCGGGCTCAAACTGCAGCGGATTCACAAAAATGCTGACCGCAACCTCGCCGCCGATACGAGCTTGTTCTCGCGCAACACGGATTAATTCCTGATGTCCGCGGTGCAACGCTCCCATGGTCGGGACGAGAACCGAACGCGCGCGCCGGCCGAGCGCGTGCTGATATGCGCCCTCACTTGTTTCGATTATTTTCACTGGGATCGAGCCAGATTGCTTGTCGACCGACGGGGAACCGTTTGTGCCCGAAATTTTTCCAGCCGGCCCGCTCCGCTAATTCATGCATTTCGCGAAAACTAAACGCGCGTGCCGCCGAAATGCGGGCGTCATTCCTTGTCATCGGTTCCCGGTAAATCACGGCCGTTAGTAAGTATATTCCCGAACTGAGCCAGCGCGCCCGCCGCAAATCGCTGATCAGCACGGCGCCGCGGGAAAGTTCGCGGCATTTACGCAGTACTTTGACGGCATCGTTATCGCTGAAATGGTGCAGCGCAAGCGAGAGCAGAACGATGTCGTAGGACTCCGCTGGATTCCAGTCGAACAGGTTGTGATTTACGAAAGTTATCTCCGGATAGCTGGCACCAAGCCGACGCGCGATTTCAATTGTGCCCGACTGCTGATCAACGGCATCGATGTTTATCTTGATATCGTGGGTACGCCCCCACTCTGCTATCCTGCATGGAATATCACCCGCGCCCGTTGCTAAGTCGGCAATGCGCACTCGTCCGTTTGGCTTGAGCCAGCGCGCCAGGAAGTGTCGCACCAGTCGGTAGCTTCCGAACCAGCGATTCAGTGATCGGAGATTCGCTAGATCCCGCTCGAGCGCGCGCGATACCGCCTGCGGTCGATCCATCCATTCCAGACAAGCCGGATTGAACTGCCGCTTCATTTGCGGCGCTATTCAGCGAGAAATCCCTTCCACGAATCAGGCAATTGTGCCGTCTCGATCTCGCTCGCGATGCGTCCCTCGAATTCCGGCCGAAATGTCGTACTCGTACCGTAAACCATGATGGCGTCTTCGCTTCCCTCGACTCGCAACGCATGCGCCACGCCGGGCGGGATGACGACGCCGACGTTACTTGCACTGCGATGATTATCCCCATCGATAAAAAAACGCATGATTCGTGGGAGCAAACCAGCGCGCACATCCCGTAGGATCATCTCCACGCGACCTTGCAAAAAAAACATTACATCCCACTGCTCGGCCTCATAATCATGAGTTGCAGGTGTATTCTTGCTGAATTTTCCCCGCAACCATTTGGCTGGGTCCTCTCCAGCCGGGATATAAGGCGGATGCACGTGAAATCCTTTCGCGCTGTTCGCGAACATGCGCGCCGCGGCCCATTGCTTCGGCCAAAATTTTAATTTCGCCAATACGCCTTCGTCGCGCCGGACGAGTTCGCCGAAGATTCCCCGGTGGCGCTGAAAATGGATTGTGCGCGGAAAAATCTCCACGCTTGGAATCCAAACATCGCCGAGTTCCGCTTGATTAGTCGCGATGATCTGGCCGGCTTCGACGCCGACAGTGGCAAGTCGTTCCGCAAAAGACGCCGCACTGTAATTGCGCATGCTGAGCGCGCTGGCAATGCTGGTCTGAAGACCACGCCAGATATTCTTATCGGATTTTTTCGCCATATGCAGTCTGTAATCTGGCTAGCGAAAAGTCGGCTTGTTCGCGAGAAAGATTTGGATTGTAAAACGGGTCGCGCTCGAACATTTCAGGCCACTTTTCGGCGAGCGCGGAGCAGGAAGCGCCAGCACTTTCGGTTGCTGAAATCCGCCGAACCTCGGCATAGGGCACCGAGACAGTGCGGAATCCGACATCGCGCACTCTCAGGCAGTAATCGGCGCCGGTACAAATCGGCCACGATTGCTTTTGGTCGAATCCACCAGTCTGGTCGAAGATATCGCGACGCGTTAGTAAACAAGATGCGGTGACCGCGCTATAGTTGCGCACAACCTGAAGCTGTCGATTGACACCGGGATTATCACGCGAAAATCCCGCGAACGCTCTTCGCACCAAACCATTCGGGCCAAGAATCAAGCCCACGCTTTCGATCCTACCATCCATAGCCAGAATGCGCGCGCCCACTGCCCCGACTTGGCGATTCTGTAGTTGCTCGGCCATTGTTGTGAGCCAATTTGCATCCATCGGTTCCAGGTTGTGATCGATAAAAATTAACCAATCGCCGGCTACGTTGTTTTGGCGTCTGTTCCCGCTCGCGAGAACAACCTCGAGCTTGGGAAACTCAGTTCGGGCGCGAATTCTTTCCAAATCCGTCTCGTTCCCACCGATAATAACAACTGTGACACTAGTTGACCCAACCTCGCGCCGAAGCCGGTAAGCGTGTGTTTTCCAGTCAATCGTCACGCGACCCACTTCGCCGCGTCTGGCGAGATGTTCCTTCAACGCCCGGCGGCCCGCCTCTAATGCACCAGGTTTGCGACGGATATTATGCGCTGTCGATTGGGTCGTGCGTCGCCAATGATAGAGCACGCGCGGAATGTGCCGGATGCGCTGAGTCTTCTCGGATGCGCGCAACAGGAGGTCGTAATCTTGAGCCCCATCGAACTCGCTGCGGAAGCCGGGGCTCGCAAACTCACGCCGTATCACCACAAAGTGACCGAGATAATCGTAGGCAGTGAAAAATTCCGGCGACCAGTCTGGTTTCAGCATCGGCGCGGCAAAGCGTCCATCGACTATTTTATCTTCATCGGAATAAATAATGTCCACTCCCTGATCTTCCTGCAGGAGCTCCGCGACGCGAAAAAGCGCGTCTGGCTCGAGCAAATCATCATGATCAAGCAACCCGATCCATTCGCCTCGAGCATACTTGAGGCCGGCGTTCAACGTCGCCGAAATGCCGCGGTGCTGTCGTTCCATCATGACTTTGATTCGCGAATCGCGTGCAGCGAACTCCGGCAACGCCACCTTGGTCTCATCTGATCCATCATCGACCAGGATTAATTCCCAATTTTCGTAGCTCTGGGCCACGAGCGAATCCACTGCTGCCGAGATCAGGGTGGCGTCCGGATTAAACGTGGGTGTGAGAATCGAAATCAGGGGACGATAAAAAAATTCTCGCGCCCGCTCTCGCAATGATCGGACCAGTTCTGGCGAAACCCGATGCCGCTCCAGCCAACATTCATACTCAGTCGGCTGCTTGAAGGCGACTTTAGACGAGCGCACAAACCATCGCCATGGTTTTGCCAATAATCTCGCGACGCGACCTTCGGCCGTGTGTTGCAATCGCCGATGTTGCTCACGTAAGGTTTGCAACTCGCGCTTGACGTCTTTCAGACGCAAGAGCTCTTCCTCGAGCCTCTCGATATGAGCTTCGGCTGCGCGTAAATCTTCCGCCTCCACGAACACAGTATATTGATTGAAGCCGGGCGCGGGCAAACGTACCCTGCGCGCCCAATTGATGGTGGATTACAGCGTATACCTGCTTTATCGCGCCGGCATCTGGCTGCTTACCCTGCTGCCGTTGCCGGTCCTTTTTGCGGTTGGACAGCTAGCGGGCACCGTTGTTTGGCTGATTTCGCGCAAATACCGCACACTTGCATTGCGGAATATCCGGATTGCTTTTGGAGACGACCTCGCGACCAAAGAAGCCCGCCGTCTGGTGCGGCGACATTTCCAGCGGCTTGGGGCAAATCTGCTTTGCAGCGTGAAAATCACGCACATGCCGATCGAAAAGATTCTGGAGCGGATCGAGCTAGCAAATTTTGAACACCTCGAAGATCCGTTTCGCCGAAAGCAACCAGTCGTGCTCCTGCTCAGCCACGTCGGATTATGGGAGCTTACCGCTCAATTGCTCCCGCACATTATTCCCGAGTATCGCAAATCAACCATTTATCAGCGGCTGAAGAATCCTTTTCTCGACCGGCACGTGCGTGCCGCCCGGGCTCGTTTTGGCCTTGAGGTTTTTGAACGGAGCGAGGGCTTTGGCAAAGCCATCGCGTTGCTGCGCAATGGCGGTGGCATCGGAATTCTGTGCGACCAACATGCCGGCGATGGAGGCATCTGGACACCGTTTTTCGGCCGCATTGCCTCGACCACACCGCTGCCCGCTTTGCTCGCTCGACGGACAAATGCGCAAGTTCGGGCGATGGCGGTGCACACTTCCGGATTTGCGCGCTGGCGCGCGATTGTTGAGCCACCAGTCAGTGGTCATACGACCTCGATTGAATCGCTCACCGCTCGCGTCAACGAAATTATCGAGCGGCAAGTGCGGCGCGCGCCGGAAGATTGGTTCTGGGTCCACGACCGGTGGAAGACCCCGTTTCCCAATTTTCTTCTCGAGCGCTACAAGCGCGGTGTTTTTGTGCCGGGAAATGGGTCTGTGAAACCGTTCCGAATTTTGATTCGAAGCGGAAATTGGCTCGGCGACGCGGTGATGAGCG
>QHNU01000162.1:0-399 GCA_003218525.1 Verrucomicrobiota bacterium | reverse complement strand
AGCGGCGCGTATCTTACGCAACGCGCCGGCTTTCGATGTCGCCATTCTCTTTCCGAATTCGCTGCGCACCGCACTCGAAGTGTTTTTGGCAGGAATTCCCCGACGAGTTGGATTCAGCGGCCATTCAAGGCGCTGGCTGCTGAATCAGCGACCGCGTCAGACAAAAGCGCGCGGCATCGTCCATCAAAGCTATAGATACTTGGAACTCGCTACTACGATTGGGGCAAAGGTTCGGCCTGAGTTTCCGCCGGCCAAGCCTGTCGATCGACAACGGGCTGATTTGAGATTTGCCCTTTGCCCGGGAGCGGAATACGGACCGGCGAAACGTTGGCTGCCGGAACGATTCACAGAAGTAGCACGGGAGATCGCAGCACGATTGCCCGTGCGATGGATTCTTTT
>QHNU01000161.1:11368-11805 GCA_003218525.1 Verrucomicrobiota bacterium | reverse complement strand
CATCCCGATCAAAAAAAGGTGTCTGGAGATCGCTTTTGGTTTTACGAACGATACTCAGAAGAACTCGATCAACCGGCGGCACTTAAATGGGCTAAAGAATCGCGCCGCGATATTCTCGACATCTGGATTTACACGCAAGCGGTTCATGTTGGACAAAAGGAGCTTGGAAAAGGCAGAACCGTCGGCCGATTCAAACTGCAAGATTTCGATCAATGGGCAGAACGCATAGGACGCGAAAAGTTCGAGTATCTGTTTAGAAGCAGTCTTCGGGTAATCGCATTCATTTACGTCCAATTTTTACATGAGCTCGCTAGGCCTTTTTTCGATTTGCTACAGCATGACCACGGCATGGTTCCGGGATTCGAGGCCGCGGCCAGCTTAAAATACAATCCCTATCCCAATCCACGTTACAGCATCACGTTCGACGATCCCTTTTG
>QHNU01000161.1:10656-11177 GCA_003218525.1 Verrucomicrobiota bacterium | reverse complement strand
GAAGATCGGTTGATGTGCGACCATTCCAGAACCTGGGGCACCGCGTTTGGGCCGGTAAAGTTTCAGATTTATCAAGGGCGAAAAATTCGCTTCTCGGAACAGACGGAGGCAAAGTTTGCCGAGGCTTATGTCGATTTCAGAAGATGTCTTTTTGAAGAGCGAAAGCGGCAACGCCGACAGTCATTGAATCCATCATGGTAATCACGAAAGCCGTCGCTTTTCGTTTCAAAGAGACTGAATAAAGTGATGCAGTGCGAAGGCAAATTGTGGACGTGCCAGTGATTCAAGTCCGCCCATCACGGAACCCGCGCTGGCAACAGAAAGGCGGCTGGGAAGTTTTCGAAGCTGAAGGCGTTTGCCCGGTGTGGTGCGGCGAGAACGCACGCCAAAACGCTCTGGATTACGCTCAGCAGCGCATGGGCTATGGCCGATGCGATATTCAGGTACTCGATGAGAGTTGGAATGTTGTCGAGATGATTACGAATGAGGATTTGAAGCCGGTTGTTTAGGCCGTTCTCTCC
>QHNU01000161.1:9515-10647 GCA_003218525.1 Verrucomicrobiota bacterium | reverse complement strand
CTGCCTGAGGAGCCACAGACTGCTACGATTCTTATTTCTCACCGCTCGAGGCGTCACGAAAAAGCAGAGTGACCGGTCACTACGTGTTGCAACACCAAGAGTGGGATTCTGGCACAGGTGTCTCGCCTTTATTTCCTCGGCAAACTTACTGGCTTGGGCAGTTTGGGTAATGTCGGCGGCGCCTCGCTCCAGACGGGTTTCGACTCGTCTAGGGGTTCGAACGATCGGTTCTGCATCTCACGATGCAGCTTCAGCATTTCCCGCTGAATCTTCAGCAGCTCATTAAACTTCGGGAGCACAATCACTGGAAGAACCAGCCACATTATCGCGAGAGCGAGCAGCCCGAGGCCGATGAGCCCCCCAAAAATTCCGAAACCGTTATTCATCGTGGTTCATTAGAGGCTGCCAAGTATCGAGAATCCAAGCCTTTTTTAAAGGTTGTTGTGCCCGGTTCGTATTGACGGGCGAGAAGGTGAATTTAGTCTTCGCTGCATGCTGGAAATCGTTACCCAAGCTCTGCGGTTCTTGAAGGACGTTTTGTTATGGTGGATTAAAACGGTCGGTGGACCGCTTGTGGCTGTGGTCCAACTGGTTTACCCGCTCAAATATCAAACGTGGCCTCCGGGCATGACGTGGGTGCTGTTCGGCCTTCTTGGATTTTCGCGACGTTTCTGGCGTGGCGCGAACAATATCGGAGAGCCAAGGGCAAAGACAGTCGGTTGATTCTGACAACTATCATCGATGAATATAACCGACTTAAACCGCCCGGTGAACTGGACCTTGATCTAGCTGCGTTATTTGTGCGTCATTGTGATGACTTCACGGATGAAAGGCAGCTCAACGCCGTCTGCGCAGATCTGCCCGGTTCGTATCCTGGCCCGTTTGAATTGATAGAGTTGAAGTACGGGCCTAAGGCATTGGCAGGTAAGCGGCTCAAACTGCTAAGGGATGCGCGAATAAGCCAGTTTAGAATCTGGAACGATAGGGACTTGGATAACTATATCGAAGCGTCATGGAGTGTGGAAAACAAGTTGCCTGAACCTGACGAAACAGCAGCCATGAAAGTGGCGATAAGACGGGCGAGAGGAAGTTGGTAACAATTCGCGAATCGGGCGAAAAAAGCGCGAGTGAA
>QHNU01000161.1:5572-9494 GCA_003218525.1 Verrucomicrobiota bacterium | reverse complement strand
TGGTTCGGTCGTGAGCGTTCAGTGGTCTGAAAAGGCGACTCTGCGTTGAGCTTTACGCCAACGCCCCCCTCAAGCGGCAACGAACCGAATCGTTTTACCGTCTACCTTTGGCGGCCCAATTTTCCAAAACTCTGCCGCGTGTCTTTGTGTCACGGCCCTGTGATAATCCCCTCGACGTATCAAGGGCCCTTCGGCTTTTGCGCACGACGTTCCCGCAGATAGTCTGCACTGACCTTCCGAAAAAACTCGTCAAGACTCCAACAACCCTCTTCCTGAGCTGCTTTCTTAATTGCCCGAAGTTCTGCCTTCGTATACTCGAGGCAAATGTCGACCCGCTCTCCAGGCGGCGGAACGATTTTCGGATCGTGAAGTCGTAGCGGTTCGTGATTACGCGCGATCTTGTTCATATGATGTTCTTCGAGGCTTAGAAAGGTGTGTCCAACAAGCTTTTAGTAAATGTCTCGTCTTGCAGTACATCCGGCAATGCCGATATGGCAGTGCGTTTGGTTGAGGCATCAATGTGCGTGTAGTTCGCAGAGATTGCCGCGCTTTCGTGGCCGATGATGTCTTGAACGACGGCAGCCGGTATACCGGCATTTTTCATCAAACTCGTAGCAGTGTGTCTGAGGGCATGAAAGGAAATTTCCGAGGGTTGGCGGCGACCATTACGCCCAGTGCCGTCTTTGGAAGCGCGGTGCTTTTTCACCGGAGCGAGAGCGGCGCTTGCCATTATCTCATAAAACTGCCGAGACAGTGTTCCGACCTTCCCACTTTTAGTCACTGAAGCGAATGCGCGCGGATGTAATGGTTGCGCTGGATCGTCGGCCGACGGCAGGCTTTCGATGTGCCGTCGCAGCGCCACAGCTAAAGGAATAATCTGTCGCCTTCCGGTTTTGCTGCTGGATAGACGAACCTCGTTCTGCTGCAAATCGAGATTTGCCCACGTCAATCTGGCGAGGTCACCCAGTCGTTGGCCCGTGTACAAGCCAAATACAATCAATGAACGCCACTCGTCGTTAGCGACCGCGATCAACCGCTTGATTTCTTGAAGTGTGAAGGGACGGCGGAGCCGTTCACCGTTGCGTTTTACCAACTTCACAGTGTCCGCAGGATTGTCGGGGATAATCCCGTCCCGCTTCGCATCTTCGAGAACCATTCGCAGGAACTTGATTGCGTGATTGACCGTTGACGGATTTACCCGTTCCGCTTCGATTGTACGAAAAGCGAGGAGATTGGCGCGGGTTAGGGTGATCAATTCACGCGCGGCACGGTCGCCTAACCAGTCAAGAAATCGGCGAGCTTTGCCGCGGTAAAAGATATATGTGCTGTCAGCAGTTTCCGGCTTCTTCCTAGCTAACCAAGACTCGAAATAGCTACAGACCGATGTGGATGGAAGCGAGTCGCCGCTGACCCGATGGAAAATGTCACCGATGACGCGCTGCGCTTGCCGCGCAGTAATCCGAGCCCGCGCTACCTGTTCGAAGGTGTCTGCAAGATTTTGCGCCCTTTTCCTGTCGGTCTCCTTCGTACTGCGCTGCACTCGGGTGCCGTCAGCTTGGATAAAACAAGCGAACCAGTACTTGGAGCCCCGTTTTCTTCGAATCGATGCCACGTACCCCATACTATTTGGCCCAAGCTGTTTTTGGGGACACGATGGCAACCAAGCTGGCAACATCTCGCCACGTTTGGCGATGTTCGGACATGTCCGGGTACCTATGTACACAGGTGGACTCAGCTCGAAGAATTTAGCACAGGGGTTCAACTCCCCTCGCCTCCAGATTATTGATTATCAGTAATTTACGATTCACAGAGCCGGCGAATAGGAACGCACATAGGAGCTTGTTCCGTAAATCCGCTAGTATTTGCCGTTGATCCGTGAACAGGCAGAAGGCTCGCGCGTGCGCGCGTTATTTGTGACGAATCTTGACACCAATGTCACGAATAATGCAATAATTGTGGTTGTTATGAAAAATGCGGTGGTGTGCGGCGCTCTCCTCCTTGTCTTTTCAACGCACGCCTTTGCCGTACTTCGCCCGCGTTATCCTATCAGACCGACCCCACCGTTTCGCGGTGAGCTGATTGTCATTGGAGACGATTCATTTCAAAAAACTGGCGCTAAAGCGTCTAAATAAATTTTTGGACCGCGAATCGGATATTGCCGAAATTGCGCAGAATTACGCAATCCTTGTGTCCGAATTTGACCGAATTGCCCGCGCGTGCGCGCGCGATAGTTGTAACAAAACTTCCGAAGCGCGTTCTCAGCACTGGTGTGGTTTGGGCGTACCTGGTTTTGATTCTTGGCGGCTTCGGAGTCGATTGGCGACGCCTCTTGATTCTGATGCTTTCCGAGGCGATGACCGCCGCTAATATCGTCGAGTCTGACAGTTGTTGAGCGCGTTTCTGGAGTTGGAAGCGACGCTGCTCTGATTGAGCTGTTGAAGGTCTGTCGTTCAATCAAGAAGGTTGGGCCGTCATTGAAGCTCGAAACTTTACCGGTGCTTTGCCCAAGAATACCGCTGTTCTCGCTGCGGCAACACGCCGATGGCGACGGCAAGAGCTTGCCTCAACCGCCTGTCGGCACGCTTTTCGCGACGTGCCCGTTACAACGAAGCGGCTTTATCCTCTCAGCGCGTAGTGAACGTGGACCCAGATTCGACGACCGTGACGGTATATCCAATGTCCTGGCCGCCACACATAATAGGCGCGGCCTGCGTAATAGCCGGGGCCACGCGTGTAATACGGTCGATCGCCAACCTCGATGGAGACCGTGCCCGGGTAGCCATACCCCGGAGAACCATAGCCTGGGTAAGGACCTGAACCTGGATATCGCGCGTAATACCTCGGTCCATACCCGGGATAGCCGCCATAATAGTCATCGGCGCAACCGCCTGCCCCGATCCCCAAGGCTAGAAGTAGAAGCAGGAGAATAGGCCAGCTCGGCCTGGTTATTCCACTGGTGGGGGAAACCGCCTCCGCGTTATTAACAATGTTCATTTTCGTATAATCATATACGGATTGGAGGTATCTTTTAGGCGCCTCGGTTCAGGAACTTATTCGCCCGCGCTGGAAACGGCTGCCGGCTGCGGGCGGAGATGAACCGAAACACGCTCAGATCTGGCGAGGCCCTTTTGATCGGTGTCAATGCCGTTGGGGTTACCTCTCATATCTGACAGCCGATGCCAGCACGGTATTCGATGAGAGTTGACCCGGAGGCAGCAATCGCCCACTGAAACCTGGAGGGAATAAATGGGGGATTATGAGAAACAAGGTACCGCAGGTCACATTCGTTTTCTGGATCATCAAGATCGCTGCGACGACGCTCGGCGAAACAGGGGGCGATGCGCTATCAATGACGCTCAACCTTGGCTACGCCGTGAGCACGGCGATCTTTTTCGCCTTTTTCGCCGCCACTGCGGCAGCCCAAATCGCATCGTCGAAGTTGCATCGTTTCCTGTATTGGGCGGTGATCGTGGCGACCACAACTGTTGGCACCACAACCTCCGATTACCTCACGCGCACAGCTGGGCTCGGCTATCTTTGGACCTCACTCATCCTCTTTGCCGGAGTTCTTGTGGTATTGGGGATCTGGTATTTCGCCCTTGGCTCTGTGAACGTGAATCACATCACCAATCGCAAAGCGGAAACCTTCTACTGGCTCACGATTCTCACCTCCAACACCCTTGGCACCGCGCTTGGCGATTGTTTAGCCGATACATCCGGGCTTGGCTACGAAGGGGGCGCGGTTGTTTTTGGTGCGGCGCTGGCCCTGCTCGCAGCGCTATATTTCTTTACGAACGTCTCTCACGTCGTGCTGTTTTGGGCGGCATTCATTCTCACTCGTCCCTTGGGAGCCACTTTGGGCGATATCCTAACTAAACCGCTGAATCACGGTGGGCTAAATCTCAGCCGCTTCACGTCGTCC
>QHNU01000161.1:0-5461 GCA_003218525.1 Verrucomicrobiota bacterium | reverse complement strand
GCGCGCGGTCTGTCGGGGGAGCGGACCTCGTGACCGAGTGACATGATCATAATGCGCGTCTCGGTCAATTCATGGCGCAAGCCGAAGTTAACTGCCAATACGTCGTTCGTGAGATCCATACGAGATGTGCCATGAAGCTCGGCCATTAACATCGTCGGTTTTGCTATGTCAACTCCGCCAACAATTCCGTAAAGCCATTCGCTTCGGCCGACAGTGCGGGCGAGCGGGCCGAACTCCGCGTCCATATGCCATGGACCGAACTTCTTTGCCACCTGTACTGGGACCTGAAAACGTGTGCCCTCCTCGGAGAGACCTCTTCTCATCGATGATTGCACGACGTTGAAGATGATTCGCGGAAACATCGAGATGTCCACGCCATTCGCCTCTTCATCCACAAACCGCCACTTCAAGGCCGCCTCCGTCCTGCCAATCCCGCCGATAGGACCGTGGCCGCCGCGTTTCAACAGAACGGGTGCCGTCTGTAGTGTGAGTTGAATGTGCTCGCCCACTCCGTAATTCAAATCGATCGCTGGCAGGTCGTACGAAGTTTCGCCTGGCCGATGTTCAAAGGCGAGGGCCAGATTTATCTCCCATTTTCCGTTCCCCGGGGTTCCGGGATCGTCGGTAATCATCGGCGGCCCGCCCTGCGCCAAGCTACTCCGAGCAACGCACGCGATAAGTGCTGCTAATGCCAAGCGCCGCACTGCCTACTGGGTGGCAGGTTCGGCTGGGCCGTAGACGAGCAGCTTAAGTGTGTTCGGCACGATCGTCGGTCGTGCCGGCGAGGCCCCCGGTAACGGACTCGGTGGCGGCTGGAACTGGGCCGTCGGCAAAAAGATTCGATGCGTCTTTGGATCGAGCGCGATTGTGCGCGCCCCTGGCTCCGTCTTCAAATTTTCGACTACGGTGAGCCGGTCCGGTGATTCCTCTCTTGCGATGGTCGTTACGCCTTCGCCGCAGGAGGCGAAGGCAAGCTGCCTCGCCTCGTCGAACGTGCAGCCATCCGCCCCGGTTCCTATTGGCACGGTCGCGGCCACCTTGCCGGAGTCGCTATCCAGCATCACCATTACTTTTTTGCACGTTGCGAACAGCCGATGATGCCTAGCATCCAGAGCGATCCCAGTCGGCTCTTCGCCCGGTGTGAGCGGCCATTGCGCGATCACTTCGTGCTTAGGCGCGTCAATGACCGCTACTTCGCTCTTGTCTTCGATGTTGCAGTAAACGCGTCCAGCTGCTTCATCAGCGACCGCAAACTCCGGACTGCCATCCAGTGGAATCGTTGTAACTACATTTGCCGCTTTCGCGCCGAACACAGTAGCTGAGTGCCCTTTGTGGTTGAACACGTACACTTCGCCCCGTTTGCCGTCGTAAGCTATGGCGTCGGGACCCTCGCCGGTCTCAACTTTACAGGTCGTGCTTAGCGTCTGAAGATCCACCACGCTGGACTTGTTTTCCTTGCCATTCGACGAAAAGCCGCGGCGCAGTTCCGGAACGGCAACGAACGCGTGCACACCCGGCAATTCGGCGATCTCACCCACTACCTTGTTCGCGTCGATGTCGACCACTACGACTTTCGTTGCGTGTGACAGGTAAAGCCGACGCGCCGCGGGATCCACGGTGAGAACATCCCAACCGCCTTCGCCCCCGATTGGGATCTCGGTCAATAACTTGTAAGCCTCTCCAGCCATTGCTGTCGCGCATTGGAGGGCGATTCCATACCCGATTGCCATTAGGAGTGCTCTTGAGCGCATTTCAGAGTCATATATGAATGTCTCGAAATTGCACATTATCTCGGCATTGAATGCGCCACGTAAATGGGGGTGGGAGACGTCCTCAATTTTCGGCAAAATTTTCTACCCAGGCGGAAGCCGTCTTGCTATAATTTCTGGAACCCGCGACCACAGCTGCACAACCCCACAACCACAATCTTGTCCCGATGAACTTTCACCTACCGCGCAATTTCCTTGCCTCATGTCTGGCCCTGTTTGCCCTGGTCTCAGTCAATGGCTGCAGCCAGAAAGTCGTGCTGACGCCCACTAACGAGGACCTCATTGTCCTTAATGGTTGCGTCATTTCCGCCTGCAATTATCTCGCCGTCGTCAAGGCGCAGCACACTCTCGAACCGGACTTTTGGGCGAAGATTCTATTGGTTCGCTACGCCAATCATCCTGCGGGTCATGCCTATTGCATTTGGGAAACCGATGGCATGATCTATGGTTACGATCGCAATGCCGGGTCGTTCACAATCCCCGTTTATACGCGCGATGCGAAGGCGATCGCGATTGTCCTCGCTCAGGAGCTGTCAAGGGTGATGACTGCGCCGCTGGCCGTAGCACGAGCCGAATTTGTCGAACCCAAGTCGGATCTGTACCGCTTTTAGGCGAAAGCCGAAGCCAAAGTTCTGCGACGTCGATAATGTGCGCTGAGGACAGCGCACAGTACAACTAATTTGAGACCGTTGCGTGGAATCGGCTCGATCGCGACATGTAAACCGTTGATATGATTCTGGTACGGGTAGATAGGTCCGTCGATTTTCGCCAATGCGATTCGATAGAGTGGCGAAACAGGCGGCCATTGCGACAAAATCGGGTCGTGTTGCGGGGAACCGTCGCCAGCTAGCCGGCAAAAGTGGCAGCGCAATCCAGTTATCGAACAGCGATATCGCCGAGTTACTTGCCCAAGAAGCAGAAACGGTTTCGGGGAACTTGCAACGCGCTTTCCGGCGAGCGGCGCGAAGTGCATTTCTTTGGCCTCGCGAAGCGTGGGAAACCGCGGCAGCAGGTGAGTCACTCACCTCACTGACGGGAGTAGGACCGTATCTGGAAAAACGCATTGAGGCTTGGATGATAAAACCGCCGGTTGTTCGGCCGGCCGCTGTTCGGTGCGATTTCCTGACGATGGCAAAAGCGCGGTCCGCGCTGGCGGAGAATCCGGTGTGGGCAAGACAAGTCCGGGGCGATCTGCAAATGCATACCACCTGGAGTGACGGGAGCGGAACCATCGCCGCAATGGCGGAGGCGGGAGCGATGCGCGGTTACCAATTCATTGCCGTGACCGATCATTCAAAGGGGTTGAAGATTGCCGGTGGAATTGACGAGCGGGCATTGCGCAGACAAGCGATCGAAATTGATCAGACGAATCGTCGTAGCGATTGCCAGGTTTTGAAATCGATTGAGGCGAATCTTAATCCAAGGGGCGAAGGTGACATGGACCGCAATGCTCTGGCCAAACTCGATTTGGTACTTGGCTCATTTCATTCATCACTTCGCACGAAAGAGGATCAGACTTCGCGATATCTCGCTGCGCTCAGAAATCCCGAGGTTCATATCCTGGGTCACCCGCGCGGGCGCGTTTACAACTTTCGATTGGGTTTGACCGCCGATTGGCCACGCGTTTTCGCCGAGGCGACAAAATTGGATAAAGCGCTCGAGATCGACTGCTATCCCGATCGCCAGGATCTGAACGTCGCGCTGCTAAAAATTGCTCGGCGCGAAGGTACGCGCATTTCACTCGGGACCGACGCCCATCATCCATGGCAGTTGGAATTCATCGAACTCGGTCTGGCCGCCGCCTGGATCGCGAAGATTCCGGCCAGCCGGATTATCAACTTTCTCGCCTTACCGCAATTGAACGAATGGGTAGCGGCGCTGCGATCGAAACGGCGTGCTCGTTAATTGGGTTTCTTGTCCCAATTCCTTTTCTCAAACGAAACCCGGCCGGAGCCTTTTTCGAAGGCTTGGAAGTGTTCTGGATTCTGCTGGTAGTATTTTTGGTGATAATCTTCCGCCGGCCAAAATTTCATTGCCGGCAGAATTTCGGTAACGATCGGTTTATCGAATCGTCCAGAGGCCGCCAGCTTAGCTTTTGAGGCCTCCGCGATTTTTTTCTCGTCATCATTCTGATAAAAAATCGCGGCGCGATAGCTGGGGCCGATGTCGGTGAATTGTCCGTCTGATTGGGTCGGATTGATTTGGCGCCAATAAATGTCGAGCAGCTGATCCAATGAAATTTTTGCGGGATCATAGGTGATTTCGATCGATTCGCGGTATTTGGTCCGTTCGGCGGTGACCAGTTCGTAAGTAGGATTTGGCTCTGTGCCGCCGGAGTAACCGACTACCGTTTTCAGCACTCCGGGGGCTTTATCAAACGCCGGTTGAATGCACCAGAAGCAACCCCCGGCAAAAATCGCAGTCCGCGGTGTTGGATCTGCCAGAACCGGGTGCGCGACGATTAAAGTTGCGAACAACAAAGCCAATTTTCGCATCCCGGTTAGACAGCACATTTGCAGGAATGTTCGCTTTGTTACCTTCTAGGGAATGCGAAGTCGCGCCCATCTGCATCAACGCGAACCCGCGATCGAGTTCGTTCCCGTTTCAATTGTCGAGCAGCTGAATTTTCGCGAAATCTTCGGGCGCGACGCTCCAATTGAGGTTGATCTCGGCTGCGGTGACGCCACCTTTTTAGTGGCCATGGCGGCCCAAAATCCTGATCGGAATTTTCTCGGGATCGAACGTTTGCTCGGACGGGTGCGTGTTGCTTGCCGGAAAATTGCGCGATCGAATTTGGAAAACGTCCGCATTCTCCGACTGGAGAGCTCGTACGCCGTCGCCCACCTGCTGCCGGCGGGTGCGATTTCGGGGTTCCATGTGCTCTTTCCAGATCCATGGCCCAAGCGTAGGCATAACCGGCGCCGATTGTTCACCGCTGAATTTCTCGGTGCGATTGATTGCGCTCTCGAACCGAGTGGTCTTCTTCACGTCGCCACCGATCACGCTGACTACTTCCTGAGCATCTACAAGATGATTACAACCAAATCGTCGTTTTCCATTTCCGAAGAAGCAACCGAGTTTCCGATTACGGCATTCGAACAAAAGTTGGCCGGGAACGGAGCGGCAATTCAGCGATTGCTGCTCCGAAAAGTCTCGCCAGTCACATAAGCGCGGGCCGTCCAGTCACGGTTCCGAAATTCAATCTCTACCGCGCCGGTCAGATCCTGGCGAAACAACTTGATCCCGCGCTGAGCAATATCGTTCGCCCACTTCTCGTCAATTCGCTCGGCCACCGGCGATTCGCGCGAAGTCGCGATAATTAACTTTGGTTGAACTGCGTTGATAAAGCCGGCAGAACCGGAGCCGCCAGTCTGGTGTTGCCCTTTGATCAGAATGTCCGAACGCAAATCATCGCCGTACTCGAGCAAGGCAGATTCGACATCGCGCCCTGCATCGGATTCGAACAGGGCGTAAGCTTTCCCGAACGTGAGCCGTGCCACCAGTGGCGCATCGTCGGCCGATGCAATTTGGAGGTCAGGCGTTGGATATAAAATCTCTACACCTATATTTGGACCAAGGACCAGTCGATCGCCGCGTTCGAGATGACGCGGCCATTTTCCGGCCGCCCGCAATAACTCTCGAAATCGGCGCTGTATGGCGGAGCGCACGTCAAGTGGGTTGTCGTATATTTG
>QHNU01000160.1 GCA_003218525.1 Verrucomicrobiota bacterium | reverse complement strand
TTGTCCGTGGCCGACTGCAGCACACTCTCGGCATCGAGCTTGCATTTGCGCGCCAGATTTACGACCGCGAAAAGCAAATCCCCAATCTCGTCGGCTATTCTTTCCGTCTCGGCTGATTCAATCGCGTCCTTCGTTTCCGAGAGTTCCTCATTCACCTTGGCCAGGACATCGCCCAATTCTTTCCAATCGAAATTCACCCGCGCCGCTTTTTTCTGAGCTTTTTCCGCCCGCATCAGCGCCGGCAGTGCTGCCGGCAAGCTTGCGAAATAATGCCCCTTCTTTTCCTCCTGTTTGATCGCCTCCCATTGCTTAATTACGGCTTCGCTGCCCCGTACCGTGCTCTCGCCGAAGACATGGGGATGTCGTCGGATCAATTTCTCCGTGATCTCGCGTGCGACATCCTCGATGCTAAAGCGGTTTGCTTCAGACGCGATCTGCGCATGCATCGCGACGAGTAAGAGCAAATCGCCGAGTTCCTCACGCAGATTGGCGTCATCTTGGGCGTAGATCGCGCCAGCGATTTCGTACGCTTCCTCCAGCAATGGCGGGAGGAGTGAGGCGTTGGTTTGTTCGCGATCCCAAGGGCAGCCATCCGCTCCACGTAATCGCGCTACGATCCCGCACAATTTCTCAAATTCGTTCATTTAAATCCGCCAGAGAGAGCGATGAGCGCCGAATTCAGAAATTTCGCCGGAGGTTTTTTTGCCGACGTAGATCGTAATACCGATAACACTGGCGAAAGTGGCGACAAAAACGAAGGCAACCAACCACGAGGGGATGTGACCGACGCGCAGCGAGTGATAGAACCCAGGCAGATTGTCCATGGCGTGATCTGCGTGCAGGAAAATTTTCGTGATCCAGGCCACCATGATGAGAATGAAAATGAAAACGTAATTTCGTTTCAACCTTCGTCCCACTGCTTCCAGTTTGCTGATTTTGAAAGAGGGTAAAATTAGATCTTCGCAGACCAGCTTCTTCCATTCGCCCTGAAGCATCTGACGATTTTCCATGACCATCGGCACGAGAAAATGCGCTTCGAGCATGCGAACGCGCGCCCGGAAGGCATCATAGAAACGGTATCGCCGCGCCTCGATCCAGAGCATTACCCAGACAATCGCGAGATTGAAAAAGAAAATGATGTGCGGGACATCGCGATTGGAGAAGGCGATGGTGATGATAGCAGTACTGCTGGTGATGGCCCAATTGGTCGTGATGTCGAGTCGCTGCCGCCAAACCATGATCCGCCCGAGTTCGCCGCGATAAAAATGCGACATGGCATTGACGTAACCGGGATCGTAGATACTGCGTTGCAGCGAGATCGTTGTTTCGTCGGTCGCCCCCGGCGCGCTCTTTTCTGTTGCCACGGTTCTTGGGTTAACTGGATAACTGCTCCGCCTGAAATAGCCAATAAATCTCGATGGCCATTGCGCTTGCCGATATTCTAAATGAAAGACAGATCGCGCTACAATTGAAGCCGCGGCGAAAGACAAACGCACTGCGTGAGATGGTTGATCTCTTCGCCCTCAACGAGACCGTGAGCCAGCCGAACCTATTTCTCGGGCAAGTGCTAGCACGCGAAGATACAAGCTCGACCCTGGCTGAGAACGGGGTCGCCTTTCCCCACGCGCGAACTGATCTGGTCGATCGGATCGCGTTGGCTATTGGCCGCAGCCGCGCTGGAATTCTCTGGAATGCGGACGGGGATCGGGCGCACCTGATTTTTCTGATCGCGGTGCCGCAACAACTGGTGAACGACTATTTAATTGTCGTCGGCACACTCGCCCGGATCACAAAAGACGAGGATCGCCTCAATGCCCTCCTGAATGGAGCGACCCCCGCAGAATTTATTGCGACATTGCTCGACGCGCCTTCACTTTGATTCTTTCAAGAGGCGATTGCGTGCCCGGTCGAGCATCCGTCGCTCACTCGGCGTAAGACTGCCGATGCCGGACTGAGCGATCTTGTCCAGAATCGGATCGATTGATTCGTAAACGTCATCTTCTTCGCGCCGGGTGCCTGGCTCTTTCGGGACAATCTTCAATTTGGGCTTCGACTGGAGGCGGTCTTTCACATTTTCCCACCAGACCAATTCGGGTCCAACACCTCGCAGGCGAATGAAAAAGAACGCGGTAGCGATGCTGATCCAGACCACGGCCAGGTCGCTCCAGGCATGGAAAGCGAGCAATTGCAGCGTATAAATCGCAGCCAGAATCAGCGCCATCCATTTTGCCGTGATTCGAAGCAGCAATTCCGCTGACGGATAAATTGTGGCGAAAGCGACAAAAATGCCAAAATGCAGCGCGGGCGACCCGGCCAGTCCAGTCCGCTGCGAAAGGCCCCAGAGCGTCAGCATCATAGAAGGAGCAAACAACAGCACCAGATAGAGCATGATGTAGGGCCGTTGCCCGATAAATTTTTCGACCTCTCGGCCGAAGACAAAAAGCATGTACATCTCGATCGCGAACCAAAGCAGCATCGATGGGGAATGGACAAATGCGTAGGTTCCCAGCCGCCAGACCTGCCCGGTGCCTAATACGCGCGCGCTGTCGAAGTCCAGATAATCGAGTACCGCTCGGGCGGGAGACGCAAACAGTAACGCGGCGAGAACCGCCAGGACCACGTGCAGCCCGACAAGGATGGTTGTCACATCGACCGGAAAACGTCCCATCCAGGTGACCGGCTTGTAATCGTCTGAGGTGGTCACCCCGAACATGCAGCAATAAACGGCCACGATTCGCCGGATGCAAGAATTCGTCGGCGCTCGTCTTCGAAAAAATTCTTGGAGAAGCCAGCGAAGCGACGAACATTTCCCAAGCCTCGTCCATGGAAAAACTTGCGCCCGCCATTGCCCCACCGCCCGGGATCGGTGATCGACGACCCAGCAACAAGGCCGTGCTCGATTGGGTGCAATCAGTGGCGCAGTTGACTCAGCCGGAAAACATTTTTTGGTGTGACGGTTCCGAACAGGAAAACGATTTTCTTCTTGGGGAAGCGGGCCAGCTCAACGTCCTGATCAAGCTGAACGAACGAAAACTTCCGCGTTCGTACTTGCATCGGTCCAATGCGAATGATGTCGCGCGAGTCGAGCAGTTCACTTTCATTTGCACGCCGACAAAAGAAGAAGCGGGGCCGACGAACAACTGGACCGAGCCGGCCGAGATGTATCAGAAATTGCATCGCTTACTTAAAGGGGCGATGCGCGGCCGCACCATGTTTGTGGTGCCTTACATCATGGGGCCGGCCGATTCGCCCCTGACCAAGGTTGGTTTCGAGTTAACCGACTCGATCTACGTCGTTCTCAGCATGCGCATCATGACGCGTATGGGTAAGGTCGCGTTGGAAAGGCTCGGCGAGAGCACCCGGGCGGAATGGAATCGGGGCGTGCATTCGCTCCTCGATGTCAGCCCGGAACGACGATTTATCGCACACTTCCCCCAGGATAATGCCATCATTTCCGTGGGCTCCGGCTACGGCGGCAACGTGCTGCTCAGCAAAAAATGTCTCGCCCTTCGCATTGGCTCCTATCTGGCCCGGAAACAGGGGTGGATGGCCGAACACATGTTGATCCTCGGCATCGAATCGCCGCAAGGTCAGAAACATTATGTCGCGGCAGCGTTTCCGAGCGCCTGCGGTAAAACCAATTTCGCCATGCTCATTCCTCCAAGCCATTTCGCCGGCTGGAAAGTGACAACCGTTGGTGACGACATCGCCTGGATGCAGATTCGCGATGGCCGTTTATGGGCAGTGAATCCGGAGAACGGCTATTTCGGGGTCGTGCCCGGCACGAGTTATAAATCAAACCCGAACGCGATGCGCTCGATTGAGCACGACACGATTTACACCAACGTTGCGCTCACTGATGATGGCGATGCCTGGTGGGAAGGAAAAGATGGAGCGCCGCCCGCGCACGCAGTCGATTGGCGGGGAAATGACTGGACGCCGGCGTCGAAAGAGAAAGCGGCTCATCCGAACAGCCGTTTCGCCACTCCGATGCGCAATAATCCGGTGCTGGATCCACATGTCGAAGACGGAGATGGCGTTCCTATCAGCGCGATCATTTTTGGCGGCCGGCGCAGCGACACAATGCCGCTTGTCTTCCAGGCGTTCGATTGGGAGCACGGCGTCTATATTGGCGCCACGATGGCCTCGGAGACCACCGCCGCCGCCACTGGCGCAGTTGGACGAGTCCGGCGTGATCCGATGGCGATGCTTCCGTTCTGCGGTTACAACATCGGCAATTATTTCCGGCACTGGTTGGAGATGGGAAAACGTCTCACCAATCCACCGCTAATCTTTCATGTAAATTGGTTCCGGAAGTCGCCTAATGGACAGTTTCTTTGGCCTGGTTTCGGCGAAAACATGCGGGTGTTGAAATGGATCATTGATCGTTCTGAAAACAGTGCGGGCGCCTCCGAGTCGGCCATCGGCTACGTTCCGCGCGCCCGAGATTTGGATCTGAACGAGCTTCCCAGCGTTTCCACTGAACAAATGGCGACCTTGCTCTCGGTAAATGCAGATGAATGGCGCAATGAGCTCGCTGGTCACGGAAAGTTCTTCGATTCTCTTGGCGGCGTTGTTCCGGGCGAATTGCAGAAACAACGGGAGAAACTGGCCGAACGGCTTTCGTAGCGGATCATCCCCACAGAAGGGTCATCCCGAGCGGTGAACGGCGCGAGGGATCTCGCGATCGTCTTCGTACGCTTGTCCACGCTGTCGTAGAACGCAGTGATATCCCTCAAATGCGTCCGCGATGACGATTGAAATGCGCCAAAAGTTTGCGCAGTGAATCACGCGCAGTGATACTTTGCAGTGGATTCGAAGGCTTCAGAGAGGGAATGCGTCGCGCGGGCGCGGCAACGCGGTTGCGTCGAGATTCGCGGGGCACGCCAGAACAATCTTAAGGGCATCGATCTCGATCTGGCGATCGGCAGTTTGACCGTTGTCACCGGTCCGAGTGGCAGCGGCAAATCATCACTCGCCTTTGACACGATTTACGCCGAAGGACAGCGCCGTTACGTCGAGACCTTCAGTCCGTACATGCGCCAATTCCTCGACCGCATGGACAAACCGCGGGTCGACGACATTCGCGGTATTCCGCCCGCCATTGCGATCGAGCAATCGAACCCGGTGAAATCATCGCGCTCGACCGTCGGTACCATGACCGAGATCAACGATTATTTGAAATTGCTTTGGCCGCGGATCGCGCATGCCATCTGCCCCAGCTGTGGCCGCGAAGTTCGACCGGAAACAGCAAAATCAATCGCGGATCAGGTGTTCAGTTTATTCAGGGCACCGAAGGATGAAGCGGCGCGCCCAGATTGTCATCCCGAGCAAAGCGGGGGACCTCACAATCGTGCTCATCGCGGAGTATCGAGAGACCCTTCGACTCCGCAGCGTGCCGTTCAGGATGACAATGACGGGAGCAGTTCACCGAACCGCGTACGGGCAAGTCCGCGCCGGACCGGCAACGTCAGCTGCCCCAACCTTGCGCCTGCGGATGGGAATACCGTTCTCATCACTTTCTGGGTTTCCGTCCCGCCAAACACCAAACCGCGTGAGTTTTTCGAATTTCTCCAACAGCAAGGCTATCTCCGTATTTGGTTGAACGGCGAAATCATTCGGGTGGACAGCCAACGAAACATCGAGCGACTCGGTGCGCGAGTTCAAGTCATCCAGGACCGAATCGCACCAACCGAACAGAATCGCGCTCGACTGATCGAAGCTATCGAAACAGCGCTACGCTTCGGCAAAGGCCGCCTAAACATTGTCTCGAGCTCGGTTGAGACAGGCTCGCCTGCAATTTCAAAGGGTCCGGACGACACGGTCGTCACCACAACTCCCGAAATGCCTTTTTCGACTGGCTGGCATTGCCCGCACTGCGACCTCGATATCCGGCCGCCCACTCCGGGGCTCTTTAGTTTTAATAATCCACTCGGCGCGTGTCCGGAGTGCCGCGGTTTCGGCCGCACGATCGCGATTGATCTGAACAAGGCGATTCCTGACCGCTCTCTTTCAATCGCACAGGGGGCCGTTCGCGTTTTTCGCGGGCAAGAATTCGGTGAATCGCAGAAAGATTTGCTTCGCGCTTGCGCGCGCGAGGAGATCGATGTCCATACTGCCTTCGAGGATCTTCCTAAGCGCGATCAGGAGTTCGTCATTAACGGCGAGCGGGGTATTGGCGAGTACACCGACGAAGACTACGAAGATGATCGCTGGTACGGAGTGCGCGGATTTTTCCGGTGGCTCGAAAGTAACACCTACAAAATGCACGTTCGGGTGCTCCTGAGCCGTTACCGCGCATACACTACATGCCCAAGTTGCCATGGCGGCCGTTACCAACCCGATGCTCTCAACTATCGCCTTGTAGCGGTGGTGTCCGACCGTCCGTGCAATGAAAAGGGCAATCGGAGCTCGCCCCTTCAGTTAACTCTTCCGGCATTCGCTGCGCGTTCCGTTTCCGATGCGTGCGGCATTCTTCGAAACGTTGATATTCCACCGAATGATTCGACTGCCCGGATGTTGCGCAACGAAATCTGCGCCCGGCTCGATTACCTCTGCCAGGTCGGCCTTGGTTATCTCACGCTTGATCGCTCCACCCGCACACTGAGCGGTGGCGAAGTGCAGCGTGTGAACCTGACCACCTGTTTGGGCGCATCATTGGTCAGCACGCTGTTTGTCATGGACGAGCCAAGCGTCGGGTTGCACCCCCGCGATATCGGCCGGCTCGTCCAGGTCATGCACAATTTGCGCGACAAAGGCAACACGCTGCTCGTGGTCGAGCACGAAGAACAAATCATTCGCGCGTCTGACAACATCATCGATCTCGGCCCCGGTCGAGGTGAACGGGGTGGCGAATTGGTTTTCTCCGGACCGCTCCCGAAGTTCTGGGGAGCTCAGGCTTCCAGCCCGTCCCGGCCGGCATCCTGCCGGACGACAGAGGGAGTCCGCGGCACACCCGCCGCAGACGGCGACGAACGTGCCCCAGCTGTCCATTCACTGACGCGCGATTATCTCAGCGCCCGAAAATCAATTCCGCTGCCCAAATCGCGCCGAAAACCTTCGATGGCGCTCACGATCAGGGGCGCGCATCAGAATAATCTCAGGAACATCGACGTAGAAATTCCACTCCACGTCTTCACCTGCGTGACCGGTGTTTCCGGTTCTGGAAAATCGACTCTGATCCACGACGTGCTTTATCGAAATTTGTCGCGCACGAAAGGACAGCCGAGCGAGCAGGAACCAGGCGCCTGCAAATCGGTCACTGGCACGCATCGATTTGGGGAGCTCGTGATGGTCGATCAGTCGCCCCTGGCCCGCACACCGCGTTACGATCGCATCCGCGAACTGTTTGCCTCTTTGCCGGAGGCGATGTCGCAGGGACTCACGGCTGCCGCGTTCTCCTTCAATTCCGGGAGCGGTCGCTGTGAGCGCTGCTGCGGCACTGGTTTTGAAAAAATCGAGATGCAATTCTTAAGCGATCTTTACGTGCGCTGCGCGGAATGCGAGGGACGGCGCTTCCAACCGCATGTGCTTAAAATTAAACTGCACGGCAAATCGATTCACGATGTGCTCGAACTCACCGTGACCGAAGCAGCGGCATGGTTCGCGCGGATCGGAGAAAAGAAATCGCTGTCCGATCCGCTTGAAATTCTGGAGGAAGTCGGACTCGGTTATTTGCGATTGGGTCAACCGCTTAATACGCTGAGCGGCGGCGAATCCCAGCGGTTGAAACTCGTCAGCCATTTGGTAGAGAGGCGGGCCGTATCGCGCTCGGGCAATAGTACCAAAAGCGCGCGGCCCTCCGATTCTGCCATTGGCGGCAACCTGTTCATTTTCGATGAACCGACAACGGGCCTCCATTTCGATGACATTGCGGTCTTGCTTCAACTTTTCCAGCGTCTGGTCGACGCGGGGCATTCGCTTGTCGTAATCGAGCACAACCTGGAAGTGATTAAATCAGCCGACTGGATCATCGATCTCGGACCCGAAGCCGGCGATAAAGTCGCGAAAAACGACCGCTCTCACACCGGCAGATTTTTGAAACGCATGCTGGCGAAACCGGCCCGCTTCTCTGTCATTCCGAGTCGCGGAGACGGCGAGGGATCTCACAAAGGTTCACAAGAATTCGAGAGATCCTTCGCTCACGCTCAGGATGACAATGTCGAATTGGCGCGAGCTGCGGAAACCGCGCCGCGGTATCTGACTAATGGAACCAACGGTACGATCGCCGTCCATGGCGCGCGCGAGCACAATTTGAAAAATATTGATGTCGCGATTCCGCGCGATCAAATGGTAATCATTACCGGCCTGAGTGGATCGGGGAAATCGACGCTCGCTTTCGACATCTTATTCTCCGAGGGACAGCGCCGTTTTCTCGACAGTCTGTCTCCCTACGCACGGCAATTCGCGGAGCAGCTCGAAAAACCTGATGTCGATCTGGTCGAAGGATTACCGCCCAGTGTCGCGATCGAACAACGAGTGACGCGGGGCGGTGGAAAATCAACCGTCGCGACGGTAACCGAGGTTTACCATTTTTTGCGGTTGCTGTTCGCGAAAACGGGCACGCAGTTTTGCCCGGACTGCGATTTACCGGTGGAAAAACAGACCCTCAGCGCAATCGTACGACAGGTCGAAGCGGCAGCGAAGCGCGGACAGCTCAAGGTCCTCGCGCCTCTGGTCAAAGCGCGCAAAGGTTTTCACAGCGACGTCGCGCGCTGGGCCGAACGGAATGGATTTGACACGTTGCTCATTGATGGGGCGCTGATTCCGGTCGCGCAATTTCGTAAACTCGAGCGCTTCAAAGAACACACCATCGATGTCGTGGTCGGCGGGATCGACGCCAAACGAATTGCGAAGGCTCGTAACCTGACCGAGCGCGCGCTTGAAATCGGTCGTGGCACCGCACACCTGCTTGATGCCAGACACCGACTGACAGTGATGTCGACGGAAATGAGCTGCCCCGGCTGCGGACGGGCATTTGAAGAACTCGATCCGCGCTTGTTTTCATTCAATTCCCCGCACGGGGCGTGTCAGGAATGCGGGGGCTTCGGTGAAATCTGGAATCGCTCCTTGCAAATTGGCGAGGGAGATGATGGCGACACGGTCTTGGAAAAGGAGCTCGCGGCGGAACGTGAATCGGAATGGATCGATGAAACCGAAGCGCAAGAGTGTCCCGGCTGTCACGGTTCACGTCTTAATGCAATTGCTCGCCATGTCCGGGTCCAAGCGTTCACGATTGATCATTTCACCGGTCTTTCCGCAGCGCAGGCCGCGAAGCAAATCGCGAAGTTAAAATTCCGCGGGACACACCAACGGGTCGCATCGGAATTGATCCCGGAAATCGAACAGCGTTTGCGATTCATGGAAAACGTCGGACTCGGTTATCTCGCCTTGGGTCGGTCCGCCAAAACTTTGAGCGGTGGCGAATCGCAGCGCATCCGCCTGGCGGCGCAACTCGGGTCAAATCTACGGGGCGTTCTCTATGTGCTGGACGAACCGACGATCGGATTGCATCCGCGCGATAACTTGCGATTGCTCGAGACCCTGAGCGCTTTACGGCGAAAAGGAAATTCGCTCGTTGTCGTTGAGCACGATGAGGAGACGATGCGACGCGCCGATTACATTATCGATTTGGGTCCGCGGGCCGGAGTCCACGGCGGCGAAGTGGTCGCCAGCGGCACGGTCTCCCAAATCGAGCGCGCAGCAACCTCGGAAACGGGGCGCTGCCTCAAATCGCCTCTCTGTCATCCAATTCGGAAAACGCGCCGATCATTGCAGGAAGTTCGAAATTGGATCGCGATTCATGGCGGGCGGGTCAACAATCTGAAAAATGTCGATGTAGAATTTCCGGTCGGCCGGTTATCGATCATCACCGGAATTTCCGGGAGCGGCAAATCGACCTTAATGGGCGAGGTGCTATTGCCGGCTGTTCGCCAGCAATTAAGCCGAAAACGGCAACGGGCCGGTGAATTGTTCGAGCAGGTCGGTGGGATTGAGGCGATCGATGCCGTCTACGAAGTTGATCAATCACCGATTGGGAAAACTTCCCGGTCGACGCCGGGGACTTACATTAAAGTATTCGACGAGATCCGGAACCTCTATGCCCAGCTGCCGGTCGCCCGCGTGCGTGGCTATAGTGCGAGCCGGTTTTCCTTCAATGCCGAAGGCGGGCGTTGCGAGACCTGTGCCGGCCAAGGTGTGATTAAGTTGGAAATGAATTTTCTGCCGAGCAGTTATGTGCCGTGCGAGGATTGCCGGGGGAAACGGTACAACGCGCAAACGCTCGAAGTTCTCTACAACGAAAAATCGATCGGGGATGTCATGGAGATGACGATCGAAGAAGCGGCTGGATTTTTTAAAGCAAATCCGAAGATTGCGCGCTCGCTCTCGCTCCTGGTCGATACCGGGCTTGGTTATCTAAAATTGGGACAGCCTAGCCCAACTCTGAGCGGTGGCGAAGCGCAACGATTGAAACTGGCGACGGAATTGACCCGGGGAATCGGTCGTGCCCAAAACGAACGCCTTCGCAAAATGCGGAAGCCGATTACATCGTCGATCTTGGGCCCGAAGCCGGAGATGCGGGCGGTGAGATCGTAATCACTGGCACCCCCGAGCAAGTCGCAAGGAACCGCGTCAGCAGGACCGCCCCATTCCTGAAGAAGGTATTACGCGTTGGCACGAAAGAGCGCAAGCGCATGCCAACCCAGTCATCCTGAGGGAAGCGAAGGAGCTTCGAAATCCGATAGCTTTGAGATCCTTCGCCCTTCTTGCGGCGAGGGATGAAGTGTTTTGCTTCACTTTGACGACCCAATCCCTCGACTTAATTCACAACGACAGCATAATTCCGCGGCTCAATGCTTTCGTATTTCGTCGACAACTTCGATCCATTCATT
>QHNU01000159.1 GCA_003218525.1 Verrucomicrobiota bacterium | reverse complement strand
TTCCCGGTGTCCATATCGCATTCGGTCATCCCTACGCCGAACACACCGGCGCGAATTGGAAATCGAAAACGCATATTGATTGCGTTGGGCGCGACTTTGACATCTGGTTCGATGGCGAACAGGTGATGGAATCTGGCAGATTTCTGATCTGATCCCGAAGTTTTGCGCGACTTGCGCTGCTGTAGCGTCAGCTGTCACAGCGGACTGAATTGCGCTGAGGACTCCGAAGCATTCGCGAGCAGGCAAGCGCACGCTACAACGCCAACGGCATCGTTTGCGATCGACAGGCGTATCTACGATGATCTAACGCGTTACTCCGTGATCTGAGCGTCACCGCCCGACGACCAGCGCTTAATGGATTTTCGCCTTCGCTCAAAATTCAATACCGACTTCGCGCTGGAGAAATACGCCGCACTTTTACGCTGCGTGAATGAAAGCGAAAAGTGGCCGGCCGATTTTCGGCTTTCGGAAACGCCGATCTTTCTGACAAGCGAATTCCGGGATGAAGTCGTCCGAGCGGCCAACGAAATCGTCGCGCAAACGCGGACCCCAGGCTTCAGCCAGCACGCACGCAATGCGATTCCAAAAGGATTAGAAGTTCCCAATGAGTCGTCGCACCCAAACTTCCTGGTGGTGGACTTCGGGATTTGCGCGGAAGGAACGCGTCTCGTCCCGCGCTTAATCGAACTCCAGGCGTTCCCCAGCCTGTTTGGCTTTCAATTGTTGCTGCTCGGTTGTTTGCGTCGCGCTTATCCTGCCATCCCGCAGAACTGGACCTCGTCTTTCGGTGGAATGCGCGATGACGATTATATCGAACTTTTGCGCACCACGGTCATGGGCGATTCGGCGCCGGAGAATGTGATCTTGCTGGAAATCGAGCCCGACAAACAAAAGACCCGGATTGATTTTGCCTGCACCGAGTCATTGCTGGGCATCCGATCGGTCAGCGTGACGGACATTATTAAACATGGACGGCAATTATTCTATCGCCGGGATGGACACGAGGTGCAGATAGAGCGGATCTACAACCGGGTCATTTTCGATGAGCTACTGCGCCGGCCGGACCTGCCGTTGCCTTTCCGTTTTCAGGATGAATTGGACGTCGTTTGGGTCGGCCATCCCAATTGGTATTTCCGGATCAGCAAGCATTCGCTCCCTTTCCTCAAAACCGAGCGCACATCGGCAGCTTACTTCGCGGATGAATTTCCATCGGGGGAGCCCCTGAGAAATTATGTTCTGAAACCGCTCTATTCCTTCGCGGGCTTAGGCGTGGATATGGAACCAACGCGCGAAAAACTGACTGCCCTAAGCAAGCCGCACGAATGGATTCTGCAAAAAAAAGTCCAATATGCCGAGTTCGTGCCCACGCCGGATGGTCAAAAATCAAAAGCGGAAATCCGGATGATGTTTGTTTGGCCAAACGATGACGAGCCGACGCTGGTGAACAATCTTGTGCGAATGAGTCAGGGCAAAATGATGGGTGTGGATTTCAATAAAGATAAAACCTGGGTCGGCTCGAGCATCGCATTGCATGAGCGATGCACTTGATGACGGTCTTGGACGTACCTGTTCTTGTCATTCCGAGCCCTTCGACTTCGCTCAGGACAGGCTCCGTCGAGGAATGGAGCGGCTAGGGAAGCCGCGACATAGACGGGCAGGCCATGAGGCCGAGTGAGCGGGAAGCGAACGAGTCAATCTCTGATTACTTGCATCCGAAATAGAGCAAGAGATCCTTCGACTCCGCTACGCTTCGCTCAGGATGACACAAAAGAGTCAGGCAAAATGATGGGTGTGGATTTCAATAAAGATAAGACGTGGGTTGGCTCGAGCATCGCATTGCATGAACGTTGAAGGTGATTTCACACATGAAAGAAGCTATGAAAAATCCCTGGATTGAAATCTGTCCCGGAATCCGTCGCCAAACCCTTGTGCACGGTCGCACCATGTATCAGATGATCGCCCACCTAGATCCCGGGAGCCGGATGCCCGAACACAAGCATGCGCAGGAGCAAATCGTACACATTCTGTCAGGCCGGATGAAATTGTTCGTCGACGGAGTTCCGCATGAACTTGCAGCCGGCGATTCGTTTTACCTCGGCAGCAACGTGCCGCACGGCGTGGAAACGATTGAGGCGACACGCGTTGTCGATACGTTCAGTCCGCCGCGGGACGAATATCTCGCGAAAGACAAGCAAGCACGTCCTGGCAATTAATTAGCTGAGGCAACGACCCGGGCCGTTTCGGCTGACGTGCGGACGGTCACGATTTCGAACTCGATCAAGTCTTTCCAATTCTGAGTCCAGGGCGCGAATAGCGACTCGTCTTTGGTCTGCATTAGTTGGTAGCAAGTTTTGAGATCGAGATCGATCCAACTGGAGATGTATTCGAGGCCCGCCGGCATCATGCGACCTTTCTCGCGCAGTCGCAGATAAATGTGAGACGCGTCCACTTTGAAGCGCTCAATCACCATGTAAAGCATGACTTCTTCTGTAGCGGCGGGCGGTGCCGCCCGCATCCTTTATTTCTGTGGCCGGCCTGCCACAGGACGAGTCCGTCCGACCGACGGAGGCGGTCGCAATGTCTGATTCTGCAGCCGATACGGCTGCCGCTACAATTCCTTCAGCTCTTGATTCGTTTCGGCAAATGCGTTCACCGCGAACTCCAAATCCTCCTGTGAATGCGCCGCACTGACTTGCGTCCGGACGCGGGCCGTGCCCTGCGGGACGACCGGATAAAAGAATCCGATCACGTAAACGCCTTTCTCCAGCATGCGCGCGGCGAACTTCTGTGATTTAGCGGCATCGCCGATCATGATGGGCACAATTGGATGGATGCCTGGCTTAATGCTCAGGCCACGCTCCGTTAGCGCGGCTCGAAAATATTTAGTATTTTTCTCGAGTTTATCTCGGAGCTCGGTCGACGCGGTCAATAGTTCGAGCGCTTTCAAGGTGGCGGCAACGATGTGGGGCGCGACACTATTGGAAAAAAGATACGGCCGCGATCGTTGCCGAAGCAATTCGACGATGTGTTTGCGCGCGCTGGTAAACCCCCCACTGGCCCCACCGAGCGCCTTGCCGAGCGTGCCAGTGATAATGTCAATCCGTCCCATCACTCCGCGAAATTCGTGCGTGCCGCGTCCGATCTTACCGAGAAAGCCCGTGGCGTGGGCGTCGTCGATCATGGTCAGCGCATTGTATTTCTCGGCCAGCTGACAAATCGCACCGAGCTCGGCAATGGTTCCATCCATCGAAAAGCAGCCATCGGTCGCGATTAGTTTCACTCGCGCGCTGCCGGCATCGCGCAGTTTCGTCTCCAGATCGGCCATGTCGTTGTGCTTGTAACGATAGCGTTGCGCTTTGCAGAGTCGGATACCATCAATGATGCTCGCGTGATTGAGTTCGTCCGAAATGACTGCGTCTTGATCGGCGAGCAGCGTTTCGAAAAGCCCGCCATTGGCATCGAATGCACTTGGGTAAAGGATGGTGTCTTCAGTGCCGAGGAATTTGGTCAGCGCGCTCTCCAATTCCTTGTGAATGTCTTGCGTCCCGCAAATAAAGCGAACGCTGGCCATGCCGAAGCCGCGCGTGTCGAGAGCTTCCTTCGCAGCAGCGATCAGGGCCGGGTGATCGGCCAAGCCGAGATAATTGTTTGCGCACATGTTAAGAACGCGTTTGCCGTCGGCGACGGCGATATGTGCGTTCTGCGGCGTAGTAATGATGCGTTCGGTTTTGTAGAGGCCGTGGGAACGAATTTCTTCGAGCGTGCGTGTGAGTTGTTGATCGAATTCGGCGAGCATGATTGGCTCCAGACTATGCAGATTTTGGTGGATTAGAAAAACGAATCGGGAAAACGGGAAACCAGGAAGCGAAGAAGAACAACGATTGGGAAACCGGCGAGGCCGGTTAAATACCCGATCGTGATGGTGGCTTGGTGGCACCCAAATTTCGAGAAAAATGGATTTGCCTGATTTGTGAATAATTGTTAACAACTCGCGCTATTAGCGTGAAAGACGTGGAATTTCGATCGTTGATCGTCGCGGCAATTGCCGTTTCCGCCGTCGTTCTTCTCTCTTCCTGCGGGACCACAAAGACGACGCGCGCATTGCCTGCTTACGAGCGGCCCATCGCCAAAACTGATTTTCAAACTGTGCGTACCACCGCTTACACGCACACCGAATCCGATCATCTCCAATACACCAATCACAATGCACTTGGCGGCGAACTCCAAGTTGCCGGGCCGCCTATTCATCGAGCCGAAAATAGCGCGCGTCCGCTGACACTTGGCTTGGAAGAACAATCCGATTATCGACGCGCGTCCTATTCCGGTGGGCTTCAGCCATTCACCATGAACGACGATTCTGAAAAGCCGGTGCGACGAGCCACACGCATTTCGTCACGATCAGTGAAAACCGAACGAGTGGTAAGAATTGTTCGCGGCAAGCGTGTAGTCGTGAGCAAGCCGCAACCGCCGAAAATCGGCAGCGCGGCGGCGGACTGGGCGCGGTGGCCAGCGGGGACCACTTTCCGGCTGCTTTCGACCGGTCAAATCTATCGCGTAGATGATTATGGGTGGGCGCTGGCGGGCAGAAATACCATCGATTTGTATATGGCCACGCCCAGCCAGATGAACGCATGGGGCGCGCGTGACGAACAAATTCAGATTCTGCGATGGGGCGAGTCGGAGGAAAGTCTCCACCGGCTTGTGCCTCATCAAGATTACAAGCATATCCGTCGCATGGTGCTCGAGCTCGAAGGTCGCGACCAAGAAGCGGCCGCGCTACAGTAGGATCAGCCCCAAGGAACCCTCCAGCTTGCACTGCATAGCCCTGATCTTGAGTTCATAGGTACGACCGTCAACCCGTACATAAAAAACCGCACCACGGGATCAGACCACGGTGCGGCTCTTTAATCCTATCGTTACTTTTGGCTTGTGGTACTTGAGGTGGTCTGGTTCCTTGTTACCTGGTGGGTCGCCTGGTGGCCGCCGCCTTTGGCATCCTTGGTTGGTTTCAGGTCACGGACTTTGATAGTTTCCTTTTTCTTGTCTTCCATATTAGTTTTTCTTTGTTGGGTTGTTTGTTGTTCGTGTTGTGTCGGTGACACCGAACAGCAATTGATGCCCGCCCGTAACGTCCTGTTTGGGAATCAGGTCATCCAGACGAATCAATTTATCTTTACTGCGCTTAGGCCTTTGATTCCCTGACTCTCCGGCGGGCGCATTTTTTTTGTTCTTCGGTGCACTCACTTGGTTTTCTCTGTTATCAGTATCCGTGCCAAATTTCACAAGACGAGGTCAGAATAAAAATGGTTGCCGCTTTGTTCCCTAAACGAGAAGTATTTATGCAGCGCTTCCGCATCAAAAATCGATAGCTACGGTTACAGCTGGAGTGAACGGAGTGGGTTCA
>QHNU01000314.1 GCA_003218525.1 Verrucomicrobiota bacterium | reverse complement strand
GAAGAACGCGGCAATGCCCAGCATAAAAATGCTGATCGTGAACGTCAGTGTGACTTCTGAAATGCTCCATCCGAACTGCTTTGACAGCGGGACACGGAAAACGCTCCAGGCATAGACCGCACCCAGCGCGATCTGGAAAAAGACTCCCGCGATTGCGATTACCCATCGATTATTCGTGCGCATAGATTGATCATATTGGGGTTATTAACGGCGCCTCTTTTGCTATCGTATCGAAGGTCGCTTTGTCGATGTACAAATGCGCCATGACCAATTCCGGCTGGGTGCCAGCCACTCCCCGAACGAGAGATACTCAAAGCGATC
>QHNU01000315.1 GCA_003218525.1 Verrucomicrobiota bacterium | reverse complement strand
CGGCCGTTGCCCAACAACATTGCGTGTTAAGCTGGAACGATTCTGCGGCCGACTAGCCGCTGTTGTTGCGCGAATAGCGGGAGTTACCGATTGGGCAACTCGTCCATTATGGACAGGCTCCCGATATGAAGGATGCCCAAATGAAGAAAAGCGGGGTCCTGCGCCAGCAAAGTTTGGAACTCCACCTGCGGCGTGCATTCGGCCGAAGCCGACTCCACCTCCGCGGCTCCCAGCTCCAAAGCTCGCGTGCCCCGCGCTAAAACCACCGCCGCCACCGAAGCCTCCTCCTCCGCCGAAGTGTCCGCCACCACCACCATGAAAACCACCACCACCGAATCCTCCTCCTCCACCGCCGTGGCCAGCCGCCCAGCCGGCGTGGACTAAGGCAATCGATGTGATGCTAATTAAGCCAAGTAATCTTAATTTCTTCATATACTAAGATCGTGACGCTTCCGTTTCGCTGCTATTGCGCATCGGTAGGATTTTGTGGTGCCACGTTTGAGGGAGTGCTTGATCTCTCTTTGAAAATAAGTGGTAGGGACGCCGGAGGCGTCAGGCTGTGGCCGCCCCGCTCTGTCGGGGCGAAATCGATTTCAAGCACAGCGACAGACCGTCGCTACTATAACGACTGTAGCCGCCTCGCTCCGTCCAGGCGGCCTTAGCAGCGGCGCGCGCACCACTTTGTTCGACAGAGCGCGGTCGCTAAGATCTTTCGGTTCAAACACGGCGACAGAGCGCCGTGGCTATAGCGAATGCGAGACGAGAAGCTCAAAAGAGCGGCCAGAACATTGCAGTCAATAGTCCTAACATCAGTATCGAGAAAAGGAGAACCCATGAGGTTACGTGACGCGCAACGGCGCGATCGACATGTGGATTTTCGGGTTCCCCAAATACAAGGCGCAGACTGTCTGGATGATCGTCAAAAATCACAATGTGCTGCACCTTCTTGCCGGGAGCAGAATCTGTCGGCGGAACCTGTATCGCTTGCCTAATGACGAAAATCCTCTTTGCATGGACGCCAGGCTCTCCGCTTGGAGAGCGATCTCGGGTCAAACTTCGTTGCGGATTGGTGATAGGCCTAACGAAGGATGGCGGAAAGACGATCCTTCGATGGTGAGAGCTTTTCCTTTTCATGAATCATGCTATGACCGATCACCAGGTGGTCGCTATGGCGCGTGCGTGGGATTTTGTAGTGTCCCTTGCGTAGCGATCCTTGCTCCCTCGTTCGAGATAGGCGCTGTCGGCGAGCCGAGTAAATGATCCGCTGCGATCCTACTTTCGCCTTAAGCGAATTTTTTTTGGGGCGACGCTACGGCTGCCGGGGAAGCCCGTGGTGGCCGCACAATAACCGGCAGCAGAGTTGAAACCGCCATCACTCCTGCAATCACGCGAAGCGCTCCGCTATAAGAGCCGGTCGTTTCTCGCATGTGCGCGATAAAGAGCGGACCAAACGCGCTTGCGAATCCCCAGGCTGTCAGCATCAAACCGTAGATTGGACCGACATTCTTCGGGCCAAAATAATCAGCGGTAAACGCCGGCATGGTGCCGAAACCGCCGCCGTAACACATCAAGACAACGAACGTGACAGTCGTCATCAAAGAGGCCGAGGCGATGTTCGGAAAAAACCAGAAGAGTAGCACCTGGAGGAGGAACATCACAAAAAACGTTGCCCGTCGTGTGATTAAGTCGGACACCCACGCCCAGAATACTCGGCCGACCGCGTTACCGAGGCTGGCCACTCCCACCATTCCTCCGGCAACGACCGCGCTTACTTTAGTTAGTTCTTGAAAAATCGGTGCCTCCTGGGAAATGACCGAAATTCCTGCGCAGGTGTTTAGAAAGAGAAGTAGCCAAAGGGCCCACCACTGCCACTTCTTGAGCGCCTCGCCTAGGTTGAAGTCGTGCCCGGCGCGTTCCGACGTTTCCCTAGCTGTCGGCGACCATCCCTCGGGTTTCCAGCCATCGGGCGGATTCTGCATGAAGGAGCCGGCAATTACCGTAACAATGAGGTACCCGATGCCCAGGTAAGCGAAAGTGCTCAAGACGCCAACGCTCTGAATGAGCCGCGTCGCGACCGGCGCTGTGATGAGTGCGCCCGCTCCGAATCCGCCCACTGCGATGCCGGTAATAAGTCCCCTCCGATCGGGAAACCATTTTACCAGGACTGCGACCGGAACAATGTAACCAAAACCAAGACCGATTCCGCCGATCAAGCCGTAGCTGAGATAGAGCCACCACAGGTTATGTGAGAAGCTGGCGAGAAAAACTCCCAGGCCATAGAGCGCCCCGCCCGTGAACGCAACGATGCGCGGCCCTTTTCG
>QHNU01000158.1 GCA_003218525.1 Verrucomicrobiota bacterium | reverse complement strand
AGATTGGCACTCATGGGATATGTTTGGTTTTGGAGTTTGTGGACAGAGAGGTTTCAGGCCGCGGGCATGAGAAGCATTCGGATGACGGCAAAAGCGAACAACGCCACGCCAAAGACCGCGGCGAAAAGCCTTACTCGTGGCTGTTCAAACTTCCCCGCCGTGCCGGCAAAGAAAAGCACGGTGGCGAAGAGGACGGTGTTGGCGAGATATTGGCCGGAGCGATTGCCAGCTTCGCGCGCTTGGGCGACCCGCTGCGCTGCATCAGCCCTGGCTGTGGACGCTTCCTTGGTACCGCGGACCTCGTAAAGATTCGGCACGAAGGGGTGCGCGTCGGCTGCGCGATTCTCGAATGGCTTCTGCGCGAGCCAGGCTTCGTAGGCCTTCTTAACGTCGGGCGGAAAACGCTCGGCATAAAAGGTGGCGAGCTGTTCGTTGCCGGCGTGCTGCGCCGCGAGGAGCTGCATGAACATCGAGGTGTGGATGATCAGCGCCTGGCTGCCCTGCACATCGAGTAGCGCGGCGCGTCGCTCCACCGCATTGGATTCGTTCATCAGCCGGTTGCTTTGCCGGGTCCACGCGGCGGATTGATATGAGCACCACGCCGTGCACAACGTGGTCAGAGCCATCAGCACCGCCACGACGGGCTCGATCCATTTCCTCTGGGGTGAATTGGCTGGTTTCTCAGCCATGGGTGTTACCACTTGTTAGGTTCAATGCCTGTCGTCGGTGTGAAGTGAGACATGAGCAATCTAGCGTCGTTTCACGAGTACAATCACGCCCGCGATACCGGAGACAACCGAAGCTACCAGAATACCCACTTTCGCTGTCTCGAGCGCGGGTGCCTCGCCGAAGGCGAGATTGGCGATGAACAACGACATGGTGAATCCGATGCCACCCAACATTCCAACTCCAACAATCTGACACCAGCCAATACCATCCAGCATCGCAGCCAACCGGGTCCGTGTAGCCAGCCATGAAAACAAAACGATCCCGATTGGTTTACCAATTACCAGACCGCAGATCACGCCGAGACTAACCGGAGCTACCACCGACCGCGCCGCGCCGCCGCCCAAGGCGACACCCGCGTTCGCCAGGGCGAAAACCGGCATGATGAGGTATCTGTTCCAAGGGATGAGCGCGTGCTCGAGACGCAGCATCGGCGATTCACTGCTCGTAAGAACGGCGCTGCTAGCTGTGCGTTGGCGCGCGGGAATCGTGATCGCGACTAAAACTCCGGCGACCGTTGCGTGAATGCCGGATTGCAGAAACGCTAACCACAGACCAACGCCCAGGATCGCATAAATCAGAAGATGCCGCGCGCCGGCGCGATTCGCGGCTAGTAACGCCACGAAAAACAAACCGCCTACGCCAAGACTGGGCCAGGAAATCTGTGCAGTATAAAAGAAAGCGATCACCAGCACCGCGCCTATATCATCGGCGATAGCTAACGCGGCGAGGAAGACTTTCAGCGAAGTCGGCACCCGATCGCCGAGAAGCGCGAGCACGCCGAGAGCAAAGGCAATATCGGTCGCCATTGGCATGCCCCAGCCGGATGCGCCCGGTCCGCCATGATTGAATACAACGTAGAGCCCTGCTGGAACGATCATTCCGCCGAAGGCCGCCGCAATTGGCAGCGCGGCTTTTCGAAGGGAAGCCAGCTCACCGACCAGCGTCTCTCGCTTGATCTCCAACCCGACGAGCAGGAAGAACAACGCCATCAGCCCATCGTTGATCCAGAAATGCAAAGACTTGGCCAACAGTCCACCGATGCGACCGAACGTCAGGTCCATGTGCCAGAAATGAAAGTAGCTGCCGGCCCAGGGAGAGTTTACCCAGACGAGTGCCGCTACCGTGCAGCCGATCAAGAGGATTCCACCAGATGCTTCGAGCTTCGCGAATTCCTGGAACGGCCGAACGAGTCGTTCCATCGGTGTAGCATCTTCGCGTAGCCGCTCTCCACTCACGGCGGAAGCGTCCGGATCAGAGGCATTACCCCTTGTTAGGTTCAATGTCCGGTCGCTGGGATGAAGTAAAACATGAGCGCGATGATCGTATAGACGGTCACGAGTTGCACGCCTTTGTACCAGTTAGACTGCCCGTCGCCGCAGACCAGCGCGCCGATCAACACGCCCATGAATAAGGAACCGGTCTCGGCGCGGTTGAAGGAGAGTTCGAGCGGTTGAGGTGCGATGAAGTAACTGAGCAACACGAGGGCCGGCGCGACGAAGAGTGCAATCTGGATGCTGCTACCCAACGCGATGCCCACGGACAGATCCATCTTGTTCTTGCGCGCCATCGCGATGGCCGAACCGCTCTCCGCCGCACCGCCGACGATGGCGAGGAAAACGATACCGATGAAACGAGGATCTCACTCATCCACGCCGCCAGCACTGATGCGCCGATCAGGCTGCCGACAGCGCGTGCCATGCTCCACTGTTTGCCGTGATGCGCTTCGTCCCCACTCTCCACGCTAGCGAATGCCCCGGGGTGGGTCTTGAGCGAAAAGAGCAGGTACAGCCCGTAGGCCAGTAGCAACACCGCGGCGATCCCCGTGTTCAGCAGTTGCTCCTGCCGGATCGTGCTTTCCGGCGCCAGAATCCGGCTGAAAGCGCTTGGGACCAACAGGCTGATCACCGCGATTAACATCATCGTACTGTAAGTGCGCGCGGCGACCGGATTGTATTTCTGATCGCGGTAGCGGAGACCGCCGAGAAAAAACGAGAGGCCGAGCGCGAGCAACAGATTGGCGAGGATCGCGCCGATGAGCGACGCGCGCACCATATCCAGGTAACCGGCCCTTAAGGCCACCGTGGCGATGATCAACTCTGGCGCGTTGCCGAACGTGGCGTTAAGCAGGCCGCCAACAGCATCCCCAGTGCGCGTGGAAAGTTGCTCCGTCGCCTGCACAATCAACGCCGCGATCGGCACGATAGCCAGCGCGGCAGAAAAGAAAATCACCGGTGGCGGCAGGTGGCCAACGTGTTCAAGAGCGACGGTGACGGGGATGAAAACGAACAGCCAGTAGATGGATGGTTTCATAGACATAAGTCAGGTTTGCGTCGGTTTGGATCGGGTCTCGTTCATCCGGGTCACGACGGTGAAAAAGAAGGCCGCCGACCAGCCGCACATCAGGATGCCGGTGAGCGCCTCGACGCCACCGACCAGACGCCACTCGTTAGGCAGCACCAAGTCGCCGTAGCCTGTCGTTGTGTAAGTCACGGCGCTGAAGTAGAGGGCCGATTGGAGATCGGGCATGCCGTGATCCCACGCGTAGAAAAAAGCCCAAACCGCGATCTCGACGAGATGCAGGAGAATGATCCACCCGGCGGTACGGATGAGCAGCCATGTGGAAGACCAAAAGCGTACGTCCAAGCGCGCGGTCGCGTTCCTCGCCCATCGCAACACGGTTGTCATACCGATGGCATGCACGATCACGCACAGCGCCGTCAGCGACCAGGCGATGAGGAGTTTCGTGAGCATGCCCGCCGGGTTACTTCTGAAACCTCATCCGACTGGAGGTGGGATGACCCGGTGCACTCCGGATTCATCCTCATCGGCGACGACTCCGTCGCGTTTCAAGATCGCTTCATAAGTGGCGTACTTATATAGATCGCCCAGTGTGGGGTAGTTGAAGCAAGTGCGATTGAAGAGCTCGGCACCGGAACCCGACATCATCGCGACGAGCCCGATGTGCAGGAGCTCAGTGGCTTGCTCGCCGACGACGTGGACGCCGAGCAAACGCATGTCGTCGCGCGCGAAAATCAGTTTTAATAAGCCGCTCTCGTCCCCGACGATCTGCCCGCGCGGGTTATCCATGTAGCGCGCGCGACCAACTACGTAGGCGACGCCTTTCGCCTTCAACGAATCCTCGGTTTCGCCAGCCATGCTCGCTTCCGGAATAGTGTAAATACCGGTCGGCAGAATCGGCGCGACCACGTCTTTGTAATCGACCTCGCAGGCAATACACATGGCCATCCGCGCCTGTTCCATTCCGGTCGCGGCGAGCGCGGGCGCGCCGATCACATCGCCCGCGGCAAAGATATGCGGCACCTCGGTGCGGCACTGCGCATCCACTTTGATCAAGCCACGTTTGCCAGGTGTGAGACCGGCAGCGGCCAGATTAAGATCGGCGGTGTTGCTCTGGCGCCCGGCCGCAACGAGCACATCGCTCACCGCAAGCGCCGCGCCGGAGGTCAGCGTGAGGGTCACGTCGCCCGTCCGCGGCGCATCGCAGCGCGTCACTTTTTCTTTCCAGATAAAATGCACGCCGGCCGCGGTCATCGCGCGCTGGATGTTTTCGGAAATTTCGCGATCAAGAAATGCGAGAAGCGAATCGCGTCCGTCAATGAGATGCACCTCAACTCCGAGCGCGGCGAAAGTGCAGGCATATTCCGCACCGATCACGCCGGCGCCGACAACGGCCAATCTCTTCGGGAGCGCGCCGATCTCGAGAATTTCGTCGGAATCATGCACGCGGGAATGCTCGAAAGGAAACTCCGACGGGCGCATCGGCGACGACCCGGTAGCGATAAGAATTTTCTCACCGCGCAGCAAAGTATCTGGCGCGACGCGCACGGTGTTGGCGTCGACAAAAGTCGCTGCACCATGAAACGTCTCGACCTTGTAGCTGCGCATTTGCTCTTCCCTGTGCCGGCGTTCGTGAGCCGCGACGTTCGCTTGGTGGCGCATGAAATCTGCGACCGTCGCCTCGCGCCGAAGCGAGAGATCCACGCCAAAGAGCTTGCGCGAACGCATGCCGGAAAGGGCCAGCGCGGTCTCGCGCAAAGTCTTGCTCGGGATCGTGCCGGTGTTGATCCCGGCGCCACCGACCTCGCGAAGTTTTTCCACCAGCGCGACGCGCCTGCCAAAAATCCCCGCCGTATTCGCTCCGCAGATTCCGGCTGGTCCGCCGCCGATCACCACGAGGTCGAAAGCCTGAGCCTGCATTCGTTAGGCTAGTCCGCCGTAGTGGTCGCAGCGGGCGCGGAAGGTACGGCTATTCTTTGCATGGAACGTAGACGTGAGAGCGCGGCGAGACCGGGATGGTAGGTCACGCGGTGGTCAATGGCCTTCGCCGAAAATGAAGTTCGTCCACGACTTCATGCGGAGGAGCACCTTCCGCATGATGGCCAGGTGGTGCATGTGGTGTGTGTAAACCGCCACTTCGGCGGTGCTGCCCGGCACAATCAGGTATTTTGAAAGATCCTCTTCGGGTTGAATTACGACGAGGATGCGTCCCTCGCCTTTGATTTGTTCAGGATCCACTAGGTTGCCACTGGGTTGGAGCTGGCCTTGCGGGATGTAGGCGCCACCCATGACGATCTTGCCTTTGAAAAATCGACCCGGCACGGCGGACAAGATGAATTCGGCCTCCGAGCCCTCCTCGATCCGCTGGGCGCTGTTTTGCAGAAAAGCGGCCGCGAATTTCGGTTTTTCATCGTGCAAAAAAATCATCACCGGCCGCAGCGGCATCGAAGCCGCATACATACCGGGACGCAAAAAATTTTGCTGGACCGTGCCGTCGGTCGGCGCGCGCACGACGGACTGTTCGAGGTTGAACTTCGCGGTATCGAGTTCGGCCTGCAGACGTGCGACGTCGGTATTGACTCCCTTGACGACGGCTTCCGCCTCGAGCAGTGCGCGGTCGGCTTCGGACTTGGCACTTTGCGCGGTCGCTTCGGCGGCATTGAAATTGTTTTTAGCCCGCTCGAATTGAATTTGGGCAATGGCGCCGGTTTCGAGCAGCTTTTTCGAGCGCTCGAAGACATCCCTGGCTCCGTCCCGGTCCGCCAGAGCGGACTCCAATTTCTTCTGAGCCGCGTCCGCCGTTGCCCGCAACTGATGGGTTACCTGGAGGGCATCGGCGAGCGCCGCCTCCTTGGCCTTCACCGCGTTTTCGAAGGGTTGCGGATCAATGCGAAAGAGAACGTCGCCGGTTTTCAGGACGGTATTCGACTGGACAGGAACTTCCGTCACCACTCCGCTGACGCCGGGAACGATCGGCGTGGTGTTGAAGTAGAACCGCGCCTGACGGGTGAAGGGGTGATTGTAGTTCATGCCCAGCAGGAGCGCGCCGATCAAGGCGGCGCCGCCCAGCACGGCCGTGAGCAAGGTGAAACCATTGACCGGGATCTTGAACAGACGAAACGCGCCGTACGCGAACGCCGCGTAGGTGAGAATGAGAAGTAAATCCATATTTGGGAGCTATTCGGATCGCGGACCGCTGGACTTGGATGCGTTGGCTTCGAGAGCGGCAATTTTTTCTTCTAGCGCTGCGACCCGTGAGGTTGCGTCGGATTCCTCCGGGTCGGCTTGATCGGTTTTTCCCCGGGGCCTTCCGCCATAGCCATGCACTGGGTGATAGGCGGTGGCCCAAATCCAGAGAAACGGCCAGATCGCGTGAAGGGTGAAGAGACTGATCCACCCGCCCGCGTGAATGGCGTCCTGATGAGGGTGATTCCGCGCCTTGGCCATGTGATAGGGGATGTCATGAATCGCGATCATCCCGTAGGCGAGGGTCAAGATTACGAAGATGAGAATGGCGAGAGCGAAATAGCTCAGAAAGTCCATGGCGGTCAGTTGTTGTCAGTTAGATGTTTCGGAGTGGAAGGAGCACTCATCTGGACTGGCGCGCCTGGATTCCATTTGTTAGGTAAACTACTTACTTCTTGATTTGCATGTCAACGCCGGCGCCCGTGAGGTTGTTGACATCAACGCCTCTTTGCGTGGCGGAAAGCAGGACCGTCACACCGGCCAGATTCGTCATGGCGGTGCCACTTCGCCCACTGGCAAGAGTCACCCCTGCCTCCCCGCGCCACCCGCGTGATAATGACCGTTGAAATCTTGAAGCTTCTTCAGGTTGTAAACCTCGCCGTAAGCGGAAGCGCCGCTAATACCGACTTTGCCTAACGACAGTCCGTTTACAGAAACCGGATAGTCTTTGCCCTTGTAGGTGAGCGTACCCTTGCCCCAACTAAAACCGATACCGGCTGCGAGCGAACCCCCGCTCAGCCGCAGAGTTGCGTCTGGCTTCCCTTCCTTGCTCGCCGCGCGGGTGAATCCCGTGAGCATGCCCGAGGCGAGCAACAGAAGTCCGATTTTCTTTATATTGTTCATAACTGTATCTCCTT
>QHNU01000157.1:9606-13146 GCA_003218525.1 Verrucomicrobiota bacterium | reverse complement strand
ATTTGCCCGAAGAAATTGTCCACTTCATCGACGCAGCCGGGCAACACAACGCGAAGATTTTCGTTGGCACCCGCATGAACGATGTCACTTCGATGCCATGGGTGCGCCGCGTCGTGAATCGCTACATGAGCGACAAGATTAGCCGGGCCTGTGGCCAGCAGATTCCCGACACCCAATGCGGCTTCCGGATGTTGCATCGAGATCTCATTCCGGAACTACTCGGCGGAACAAATCGTTTCGACTACGAAACCGAAATGCTGATCATTGCCAGCCGCAACGGCCATCGGATTGCCGCCGTCCCGATCACGACTGTTTACTCAGACGAAGTAAGCAGCATTCATCCGGTGCGTGACACACTTCGGTTTTTTAAGCTGATGCGCCGATATGGAAGCGCAAAAACGGGCTAAAGCAGCCCGCGCCGCTGAAAGTCCCCGAGATTGTTTCCGGCGGAGCGCTCGATCATATCGACCGTAAACTTAAGCAAGCAAACTTCCCAGGCCTCATCCACGCCCTGGATGATGGCGCCGCGCGGATCAGCTCCGCTCTCGACCGCGCGCCGCGTCCGGTCGATGACGGATTGTAATGACGCGCTTACCGTTTCCTCGGCAACCGCGGATTTGCGGAACTGAAAACCATAGCGAAGCACCGCGATCTGCCGCGCACGCTCGCGTAATCGCTCGACGTACTGTTGTGCCTTCTCCCCAAATCCTTCCAGCAACAGCCGCGAAAAATATTCGGGGCTGAGTATTTGCGGACGTTCGGCATCGATTCGTCCGGTGCGGACGCGGACCTGATCAACGCGATCCATCAACTCCGAGATCAAATGAAACTCGAAACTGGTGGTGCCAAAGGTCGCGATCTGCCGTTCCGGCGCGAGAATTACCTGGGTATTCTCGAGCGCGTATTCAATATCGTCCTGCTTCAAAGTAGCGCGGGCGAAGATACGATGGGATGGCCAAGACGCAATCCCACTCTCGCCTTTCGTCCCAAGCGAAGCTGGGAAAGCTCAGACTAGCTATTTAAGCGAAGCGATATCGCACCTAAAAGGAGATCCTTCACCTTCGTCGTGGCCCAGGATGACGGCTAGTCAAATGGTTGGTTCGACCCGAGGCGGCTCCGGGAGGACAGCGGACCGTGCGCCTACATTTATTCTCCACCGCAATACGGCTTCGGCAGAGACAATTGCGAGAGCAATCCAAATGAGAAGAAAAGTGATCAAGTGCTGGCGCGTAAATGGTTCGCGATAGGCGAAGACACCTAGGAAAAAACTGCCGGTCGGTGCCAGGTACTGAAGGAAGCCGATCGTAACCAACCGGAGATTGCGGGCGGCATATCCGAACCACACCAGCGGCATGGCAGTGACCACACCGGTGGCAACGAGCAACAGAAAGAGCGATGGATGCGCCGGACTGAAAGCTATTTTTCCGCGTTGAGCGAGCCAGAGGAGATAGCCGAGGGCGATTGGGAACAGAAAGATGCTTTCAATGAAGACACCGGAGATGGCTCGAGTGCCGGATTGTTTTCGCAGCAAACCGTATACTCCGAATGTCAGACACAGCGTAACGGCGACCCACGGGAAGCGACCGTACCCAAATGTAAGAAATAGCACGCCAGCGGAAGCAATCAGAATCGAGGCGAGCTGCCAGGAAGAAAGACGCTCACGCAAGACCAGTGCACCGAGCAGCACGTTCAAAATCGGCGTCATGAAATAACCAAGACTAGTTTCCAGGACGCGTCCGATAATGACGGCCCAGATAAACAATCCCCAAGTCACCCCCATGATGAGGCCGCTGCTGAGGCAGAAAAGCGAGGCTCGGCGTGAGCGAAGATTTTGCAGCACCTCGGGCCAGCGTCGCTGCCAGGTAAGCAGCATTCCGAGAAAGACCACGGTCCAAATGAAGCGGTGGGCGAGGATTTCAAGCGCTGGCACCGTTTTGAGCAGTTTCCAATAAGCCGGTGCCAGACCCCACGCGACGAACGCCGATGTGCCGGCGAGAAGGGCACTGCGTTGGATGCGTCGCGAATCCTCTGCCTGATGCATCCCCGCTCATATTTCACTTGTCGTGCCCGCACGCAAACGCGCGCATTTACTTGCGCACTTCCGGCATCGCGATAACGAATGCAGGGTTGAATCCGAAGAACTTTTTCGCGGAACTGAAGCGCCGAAAGGTCTATCGCGTTGCCGCGGCCTACGCCGTGGCGAGCTGGTTGTTGATTCAAATCGCGACTCAGGTATTTCCGTTCTTCGAAATTCCGAACTGGGCAGTACGGCTGGTTGTCCTCGTGCTCTGCCTTGGATTTCCCATTGCGGTCATTTTGGCGTGGATTTTCGATATTACCCCGCAGGGCATTCGAAAGACTGATGAGATCGGTGCGGAACAAAAGAGAACATCGGTAGGCGAGACACAGATCCGGCAAAAAAGTATCGCTGTTCTGCCCTTCCAGAATTTAAGTGATAACAAGGAAAACGAGTATTTCGCGGCCGGTGTGCACGACGACATTCTTTCCAGCCTGGCCAAGGTTGCCGATTTAAAGGTTATTAGCCGCACCTCGGTGCAGCAGTTCAAAAGCGGTTCCCAAAACCTTCGTGAAATCGGCGCGGCATTGGGTGTCGCGCATATTCTGGAAGGAACAGCGCGCCGCGTGGGCAATCGTGTCCGAGTCAATGCCCAGCTCATCGACGCGTGCACCGACGGGAATATCTGGTCGGAAACCTTCGACCGTGAAATCACTGATCTTTTCGCTTTGCAAAGCGAATTGGCGGAACGGATCACGCAATCCTTGCGCGCGAATTTGTCGCCGCGCGAGAAGACGAGCATGCAAGCTCACCCGACGCGCGATATCGACGCCTATGAACTCTATCTGCGCGCCCGCGGTCTGTTTCACTGGGCTGGCAGCGGCTATTCCCACGACAAGGGGGCGGAAGCCCTCCATTTGATCAAAGAAGCTATCTTGCGCGATCCGCAGTTTGCCCTCGCTTACGCCTTGGGCTCCCGACTTCACTCGGAACTGTTTTTTTTTGGTTACGATAAAACCCGGGCGCGACTGGAACAGGCGAAGGCTGCGGCCGAGACGGCGTTCAGATTGCAACCAGATCTGGGCGAAGCACATCTGGCGAACGCTTTCTATTACTACTACGGATTCCGGCGGTACGATCTAGCGCGAGCGCACGTCGCGGCCGCAGTTCGAGCCATTCCTAATAGTGTCGATGTCCTTGTCGCGGCCGGTGCTATCGCTCGGCGAGAAGGGCAGTGGAGCGAAGCGGTTAGTAATTTCGAGCGCGCGCGTGAGCGCGATCCGCGCAGTCTCTCTGTCCTTTGGAATTTATTCGAAACTTATCTTGCTTTGCATCAATATGCCGAGGCCGAAGCTGCCATCGGCGACGCGCTGCCGGTATCGCCGAGTGCTCACTTTTTTATGCTGGCCCGGCGCTCGCTCGATCTCTACCGCACCGGTGAAACGGCACCATTGCGGTCCGCCTTGCGCCAGGTGCCGAGTCACTTTGATCCGGGTGGAGCGGTTACAACGATCGCACTCCGT
>QHNU01000157.1:3873-9588 GCA_003218525.1 Verrucomicrobiota bacterium | reverse complement strand
CGATTACGACGAAGCTAAGCGCGTTTTGACTGCTTGTGCGGACGAAAAACTGGAGGATAACGGACTGAGCGGCATCGCTGGGGCACTCGACGGTTATACCGTCCCTAAGAGTTGGTATGCTGGATTAATCGCGCGTGGACGCGGTGATGAAACAACGGCGCGCTTGGAATTCGGAAAAGCGATCCAAATTGTGCAAGGTCATCTGATCGAATTGCCGGAGGACGCCAAAACGGTGGCCATGCTCGCGCTTATTCATGCCGCCCTGGGAAATAAAGAGCATGCGCTCCGTCAGGCGCGGCGGGCGGAGGAATTGCTTCCCATTGCGAGAGATTCGTTAGATGGTCCGATTATCGCCACGACGACAGCGGCGGTGAGCGCACAGGTCGGTGAAAACGATCTCGCGATTCAGCAATTGCAATCCTTGATCGGAATTCCAAACGGACCTACGCCGGGATTATTACGAGCCGAGCCGGAATGGAATCCCCTGCGCGACGATCCACGCTTCAAGGCCCTGATCGAGCGCGCCGGCTAACAACAGAGCGCTACTTCTTCGCTTCAAACAGCGGCAGGAATTGGCCGTAGCCTTCTTCTTTCAGCTTATCGGCCGGAATGAAGCGCAGCGACGCAGAATTGATGCAATAGCGCAAACCTGTGGGAGCGGGGCCATCGTCGAAAACGTGCCCAAGGTGAGATCCGCCGGTCGATTGAACTTCGGTCCGATCCATTCCATGACTACTATCGGCGTTCTCCACCACATGCTGTTTGCTGACCGGCTTGGTAAAACTGGGCCATCCCGAATCGCTGTCGAATTTATCGAGTGAAGTAAAGAGCGGTTCGCCCGTGACAATATCAACATAAATCCCCGGTGTATGATTGTTCCAGTAAGCGTTATTAAAGGCGGGCTCGGTTCCGCACTTTTGCGTCACATAATACTGCTGCGGCGTCAGCTTTTTCTTCAACTCTTCATCCGAAGGTTTGGCCGTCCCCGCGGGGGACGAGCTCGTTTGCGCGGTAGTTGTTTTAGTTTCCACAGTTTTTTCCTCCTGCTTTTGCGCCCCGGCGCGCGTTAAGAACACCTGTGCGCCAATGAGTGCCATTACGACAATGGCGCAAAATACGAGCATCGTTCGAGATTTCTGCTCCGGACGTTTCGGCAAAGTGATCATGCCAAAATATACCGCAAGCCGCTATGCCCGCAGCAAATTTTCAGACGCCGGGATTTTCCTAAACGAAGTCTTGCCGTCCGGCTTCGGGGACTCGGATGTAGCGGCGCAGCAGGAGCAATCCAATCGGCGCGACCGATGCCGCCAGAGCAAAGATAAGCCACATCGTCCCGGAATGCCGCGGACCGTGTTCGGGACAAAACGTAGCTAACAACCATCCCCCGGTTCCAACGAGTAGTTTCCCGATAAGAAAAGGAATATACGAGAGCGCGCCATAGGACGCTTCCTGGCCTTTTGGAGCAATCGCGGCAGCATACTCATAGACTCGCGGTGCGTAGAATGCTTCGCCGACCGAGTAGAGGACCATACAAAGCGCAGTCATGATGTAGTACGGATGAATACTGCCTTTCAATCCGAGGCAACTGTGACCGAGCCACTGCCCGATCACGCCGTTGGCGGAAGCTTGGAACCACGCTGTCGGCAAAGCCATGACGAAGACCGAAGCAGTACAGATGGCTCCTCCGACTATAACCATTCGATAGGCGGAGAACTGTTGCGTAAGCGCACCGATCGTCGGCGCAAGAAAGATGATGAGAAGATAATTGATTCCTAACAGGTGACCTATCGGAGCGCCATTCCCGAGCTCGCGAATACCGAATGTGGGAAACACGTAATACATCAGCATGACGATGAGCTTCAGAAACCCGATCAACAGAAGAAAAGCGAGGAGCCGGTAAAAGCCGGACTGACCCAGTAGTCGCCGAAATAGCCGGACGGTATCGCGGGCAGTGTCACGGGCGGTTAGCAGAGCACGCTCCCAGAATGCACCGGTGGCGTACTTCACCGGCTCGGCGCTGAAGCTGACGCCTTGGTCCGTCGCTTCAGCTCCTCGGCGCAGAAAATAAATCGCCGGAAGAAGCAGAAGCTCAAAACCAAGGCTTACCAGGAATAGCGTTCGGTAAGTGGTGATCTCTAATCCAAGGAAATTTAAATGACCATATTCGCCTAACGTCTGCCGGACGTAATCGAAAATGCCGGCAGCGATCAGGAAGCCAACGTTCATGATCGAGTATATGAGCGAGAAGGAGATCGAGCGTTGTCGCGTCGTGGAATATCGTCGCGCGGCTGCGATCAGCACCGGCGTGCCCAACGCCTCCCCGATAGCCAAAGGAAGCAAGCCGCCAGCAAGCGCCAGCCATCGTATCGTCGTAAACGCCATGACGGCGCGGGCCACCAGGCAGACAAAGACGCCAAGGAGGAACGTTCGACGGAGGCCAAACGCGTCGGTAAGAGAGCCAGCTAACAGCGTGAACACGGTCATGGCCAGTGCCCAGACCCACGCTACTAAAACGAACGCGTGCTGGTCGTTAAACCCGAGATCTGACTTAAGCCATAAAATCAGCGTCCAATTCGTGACCGAATAAGCCAGGATGATTAGCAGCTTTATCAGGAACGTGAGCCACAACTCGCGTTGGGCTCCTTTGAGCACAGCGAATTTCGCAAAAAATCCTCCCTGCCCGCTTTCAACAGCGGGAGCGACGCTTTCTTCCAAGGCTGAGCTTTGTTCCGCGATTTGTCCCACGGTTAAAACAGGTTGTAGTCGATCCGCCGCCGTCATGTTGACGTCGGTCAACGGTTCAATCGAGCGAGTTTCGTTCCCGACCTAAATCATATTGGCGATAAAATCACGACCATCAAAGTCCTTGAAATCCTCGAGCTTCTCGCCCGTGCCGACAAAGCGTGTTGGAATCCCAATCTCGTCTTGAATGGCAACGACGACTCCGCCTTTGCCACTGCCATCGAGCTTCGTCGCGATCAGTCCGGTCAATCCGATGGCTTGGTGAAACTGGCGCGCCTGGGTGAGTGCATTTCCCCCAGTTGTGGCATCGACCACCAACAATGTTTCATGTGGCGCCTCCGGGTCGTTCTTGGCGAGACTGCGCTTTACCTTGCCCAGCTCGGCCATCAAATTTATTTTCGTGTGCAGTCGGCCGGCGGTGTCGCAAAGAAGGAACTCGATATTGTTTTTGTCCGCCGCTTGATATGCCTCGTAGCAAAGCGCGGCCGGATCGGCGTTGTATGGTCCGCGGATCATTTCCACACCGATGCGTTCGGCCCAGATTGCTAACTGTTCGATTGCGGCTGCGCGGAAGGTGTCGGCAGCCGCGAGCAAGACGGTGTGACGTTTCGTTTGCAAAAAGTGCGCCAGCTTTGCGGTTGAAGTGGTTTTACCGGTGCCATTGACGCCAACGATTAAAACCACTTTTGGATGCGCCGGGAGCGGACGGATTGGCGGCAGATTAATTGGCAAAACTCGCCCTATTTCTTCCCGCGCTACTTCCGCGATATCGGCGGAGGTGATTCGGGAGCGGGCATCGCGTGCTTGTAATGATTGCAGGATGCGCAGCGTCATTGGAACACCGATATCGGAGCGAATAAGAGATTCCTCCAGCTCGTCCCAGTCGACCGGCCTGCCGGCGAATTTTTCGATAATGTTCTGAAAAAAATTCACGATTTCACGGGCGTCGCGGTTCAAGGTTCGCCCGCACCTCGGCAATTGAGCTTAACTCTGCCCGCCTTCGTCTGTTGGTTTGCGCGACACTGGTTCGCGTAATGGTCGGGTAAGGTCGTCTTTGACGCGATCGAGAATGCCGTTGACGAAGCGACCTGATTCTGCGCCTCCGAATTTTTTCGCGAGCTCGATTGCTTCATTGATTGAGACAACCGGCGGAATGTCATCTCGAAAAAGCATTTCGTAGATCGCAAGCCGGAGAACATTGCGATCGACTCCGGAGATACGACGTAATTCATAGTTCTCGCAATAGCGGCGAATCCGATCGTCGATTTCATCCAGATGCGCGTTCATGCCATCGATAAGGGGCTGGGCAAAGGCACGGATGCGCGGCTTTGTCGGGAGGAACTCCCAAAAATCTTCCATCCGCTCCGGACCGGCACCGCGCTGCATATCGCGCCAGAAATGATATTGCAGCGCCGCTTGGCGCGCATCTCGACGTCGACCCATTGTTACGCTTTCGCGTGAAGATCGGCCATCACGTTCGCAATTTCGATCGCTGCCCGGGCCGCTTCTCGCCCGCGATTAATATTTTCTTCGAGGCAACGCTCGCGCGCCTGTTCTTCACTGTCGAGACTGAGCACGCAATGAATCACGGGTACGCCCTGCTTGAGCGCAATACGCTGAAGCGCGTTCGTAACCGAGCGTCCAAGATTTTCGGCATGTTCGGTGTGTCCCTTAAGAATTACACCCATGGCCAAGATAGCGTCTGCTCGATTGTTCGCCGCGATGTCCTGCACCACGACCGGAATTTCAAAAGCACCGGGGACTTGATAACAGGTCAGATCGGCATCGGGAATTCGTTTACGGAATTCGTCGGTGGCGTGGTCAACAAGCCCCTGCACATAACCGGCGTTGAATTTGCTTGAGACAATTACGAACCTGCGCTTGCCAGCAACGACACGCGGGCGCGGCGGCGGGGCATTCGACATTCGGACGAGACTCGCAAGACCGCTTGCCTAAAGCAAGTGACCCATTTTTACTTTCTTGGTCTCGAGGTACTTTGCATTGTCCGGATTCGCTTCGCTCCGAATCGGTACCTGTTCAATCATTTGAATCCCGTAACCCTCAAGACCGATTACCTTTTTCGGATTATTGGTGAGGAAGCGAAACTGCCGCACGCCGAGATCGAATAAAATCTGCGCACCAAGCCCGTAATCACGCAGGTCGACCGGGAAGCCGAGTTTGGTATTCGCTTCGACCGTGTCGAGACCTTCCTCCTGCAATTTGTAGGCGTGAATCTTTGCAGCCAATCCGATCCCGCGTCCTTCCTGCCGCATGTAAACGAGCACCCCGTCACCCTCCTCCGAGATTTGCCGAAGAGCAGCGTGTAACTGATTCCCACAGTCGCATCGGCGCGATCCGAAGACATCGCCAGTGAGACATTCGCTATGCACCCGGACCAGAGTCGGTTTGTTCGGAGAGATCGTGCCTTTGACCAGAGCGAGGTGATGCGCGCCGTCGAGCTTCGACCGATAAAGATGCAAATCAAATTCGCCGTAGTCGGTCGGCAACCTCACGATCTGCTCGCGTTCAACGAGCTTTTCTCGAACCCGCCGATGCGCGATCAGACTCTGGATCGTGCAGATGCGAAGTCCGTGCTTCTTGCGGACCTGCATCAGTTCGGGCAAACGCGCCATCGTGCCATCATCGTGCAAAATTTCACAAAGGACGCCGGCGGGTTCGAGACCGGCCATGGTGGCGAGATCGACTGCCGCTTCGGTGTGACCCGCACGCCGGAGGACGCCCCCATCCTTGGCGCGCAACGGAAAGACGTGACCAGGTTGAACCAGGTCGTTCGGCTCCGAATTTGGGTTTGCGATTGTCCGAATTGTTTTTGCCCGATCATGGGCGCTGATACCGGTCGTCACGCCCGCGGCCGCATCGACTGAGACAGTGAAGTCCGTCCGATGCATCTCACGGTTTTCAACAACCATCCGCTGAAGACCCAGCTGCTCGGCACGCTCGTTCGAAATCGGC
>QHNU01000157.1:1425-3861 GCA_003218525.1 Verrucomicrobiota bacterium | reverse complement strand
GCCATAAAGTTAATTGTCTGCGGTGTCGCCTTTTCCGCAGCCATCACCAAATCGCCCTCGTTTTCGCGATCAGCGTCGTCGGTCACGATTACGATTTTGCCTCCCGTGATATCAGCAATAACATCGTCGATCGTGTCGAATTCCAAAAGGTCTGCTGCCGTTTCCACTAGCATCGTCTAAACATCTCAATACTTTTCCTTAAAGCAATTACTTCGCGCTCGTCGTTCTCATTCTGTGGGTTAGAGACAAGGACGCATTGCGGTCTCGTCTCAAGAATTACCTCCACAAAAGGAAACAGCCTGCAGCTCAGCATTTTTCTGCACCCATCATGGAATTAAGGTCTCTATCCATTCGCTCTGAGCAGTCGTGAGGATAAAATCGACTCTGCACCACAACGAAATGGAAACCCTTAGATGAAATCTTCGGATAAAATCTATGTCGCCGGTCACCGTGGATTGGTCGGTAGAGCGATCGTGCGACTGCTTCGCGCCCGAGGTTTTAACCGCGTGATCACACGATTACGCTCCGAGCTGGACCTGCGCGATCAAAGCGCGAATTTTCTCGCACGAGAAAAGCCAAATCTTGTTGTGCTTGCGGCCGCGCGAGTGGGCGGAATCAAAGCAAACAGCGAGGCGCCCGTCGAATTCTTGATCGAAAATGTGGAGGTTCAGAATAATGTTATTTGCGCCGCCTACGAATCCGGCGTTCGGAAACTGATATTTCTCGGAAGCTCCTGCATCTATCCGAAGTTAGCGCCCCAACCGATTCCGGAGAGCGCATTGCTAACGGGACCGCTCGAACCAACAAACGAGGCGTATGCCATCGCCAAAATTGCAGGAATCAAACTCTGCCAGGCATTTGCCCAGGAGTACGGTGCGAATTTCGTCTCGGCGATGCCGACGAACCTCTACGGCCCGGGTGACAATTTCGACCTGGAAACCTCGCACGTCTTGGCGGCACTGTTGCGCAAAGCGCATGAGGCAAAAATCAATCGCGATCGCGAACTTGTAGTTTGGGGCACGGGAGAACCACGGCGCGAATTTCTACACGTTGATGATTTGGCCTCGGCTATTTTGTTTTTGTTACAGAACTATGATTCCCCCGAGATCATTAACGTCGGTTGCGGCGAGGACATCTCGATTCGTTGTTTAGCAGAATTAATTTGTGAAATTGTCGGCTTCGAAGGCGACCTAAGCTGGGATCGTTCTAAACCGGACGGCACACCTGGCAAACTGCTGGACGCTTCCAAAATTGGAAAGCTTGGTTGGAAGCCGTTCATCCCATTGCGCGATGGAATCGCCCAAACCTACGATTGGTTCGTAAAGCATGGTGCGGGTCAGTTCGCGAATATATGAAGAAGCTGCGCGTGGGCGTGGTCGGCGTTGGTCACATTGGTGGAAACCATGCACGAATCTACTTGGAATTGCCTAACGTAGAGTTCGTCGCGATTCGAGAAACCGATTCGGTGCGATCGGCCGAAAATGCACGAAGATTTGGGGTACAGTCGGCGACTTCACTCGATGAATTTGCCGGTCTCATAGACGCCGCCTCAGTGGCGACGCCCACCAGCTCGCATTTTTCCATCGCGCAAGATCTACTGACACGCGGAAAGCATTTATTAATTGAGAAACCGATTACCGAGACTACAGCGGAGGCGCGCGAACTGGCGGGCCTAGCGGCGGCGCGCGGACTCGTTCTACAAGTCGGCCACGTCGAACGTTTCAATCCAGTCCTGAGTGCGCTCGAGCAAAGGCTCACTCATCCTCGATTCATCGAAGCGCATCGGCTATCGCCGTATCCGAATCGCAGCACTGATATCGGCGTCGTCCTCGATCTCATGATTCATGATTTGGAAATCATTTTGCATCTGGTGCGGTCGCCGGTCGAAAGCATCGATGCCGTGGGCGTGCCCGTGCTTAGTCGCGGAGAAGATATTGCTAACGCGCGACTGCGATTTGCGAGCGGCTGCATTGCCAACATCACCTCCAGTCGAATCAGCCCCGAGCGAATGCGGAAGATTCGCGTCTTTCAGGAGGACGCCTACCTTTCGCTCGATTATCAAAGTCAAAGCGGCGAGATTTATCGGAAAGAGGGAAGGGAAATCAGACGCGAACCAGTAGCGATCGAAAAAGAGGAGCCGTTGCGACAGCAAATCGTCTCCTTTGTCGATTGTGCGATCACTGGCGGCGAACCGAAGGTGTCGGGCTCGCATGCCGCTGCCGCGCTCGAGCTCGCCGTGGAAATCACCAAGCGGATCGCGCCGCGTGACTAAAAAAATTTATTTCGTCGCCGGAGAGACAAGCGGGGATAATCACGGGGCGGCGTTAATGCGCGCGCTGCGCGAACGCGCCGCAGAATTGCAATTCGCCGGGCGGGGCGGGCCTAAAATGCAGGCGATTGCGGCCGGAGAATTTCGCGATTGGGTTGATGAAGCGG
>QHNU01000157.1:0-1318 GCA_003218525.1 Verrucomicrobiota bacterium | reverse complement strand
CCGCGGTCGTGCTGATTGACTATCCCGGCTTTAATCTGCGACTCGCGCGCGCGCTGCGCAAAAAGCTACCTTCCTTGAAAATCCTTTACTACGTCAGTCCGCAGGTCTGGGCGTGGAATCGTCGCCGTATCGTGAAAATGGGCCGCTGGCTCGATCTGATGCTATGTATTTTCCCATTTGAGCCCGTTCTCTATAACACCTCAGGCTTAAAGGCGATCTTTGTCGGACATCCACTCACGGAAGAAATGCAAGCCCCGACCGATATCCGTGATCCCCGGCTCATCGGCCTATTTCCCGGAAGCCGCCAACGCGAAGTACGAAAGATTTTTCCAATCATGCAAGCCACCGCATCGGAATTGTTACAGACCGATCCTGGGCTGCATTTCGAAGTCGCGGCTGCCTCCGAATCCTTGGCGAAGATAATTCGAAAAGATCTTCGCGACGACGCGGCAAAATTTTCCGTGATCCTCGGAGGAGCGCGCGATCTGATGCAGCGGGCAAGTGTCGCTCTGGTAGCATCGGGAACAGCCACCCTTGAGGCAGCACTGTCGAAACTGCCATTCGTACTGGTTTATCGCGTGGCCTGGCTTACCTATTTCGCCGCTCGTGCCGTGGTAAGGGTAAAATACATCGGGATGCCGAACATCCTGGCCGATCGTGAAATCGCACCCGAATTCATTCAGCACCAAGCGCGGCCGGCCCAGATTGCGTTGACCGTTAGACGCCTGCTCTCTGATCGAAGCGAGCGCACGCGGATGCTAAACCATTTCGATTCGGTGGCGAAGAGGCTCAGCTTGGGTGAGGCAGGCACCAATGCGGCCGACGCGATCATTGCCGCGCTTCGTTAATGACAATTGCGACAATCTGCTAAGGGACCGAAGGAAGAGTTAAGCCACGTTGTAGCCTCTCTGGGCATGGCTGTGATTTGCCGGCGGGAGATAAGCTCGACTTTCGCTCCCGATTTTCTACGTTCGCCATCGAATGGATTTCCCAAAAATTGAGTTGGAAACGCTTTGGGCGCCCTGGCGTTTCGAATACTTTGCAAAGTCTGACTCGCGCGATTTTTTGGCCGAAGCCGCGCGTAGCAGCGATGACAGAGCGAATCTGGTCCTGACCCGGCGCAAGAACACTTTTCTGATGATGAACCGATATCCCTATACAGTGGGGCATTTAATGGCGGTCCCGTATCGGAAGGTGGGCCAATTGGGAGCGCTGGGTGAAAATGAGGTCGCGGAGCTTTTTTCCCTTGTTGTTCACGGCCAAAATATCTTGCGAAAAGTTATGAAAGCGCAGGGGTTCAATATCGGAATAAATGTCG
>QHNU01000308.1:1416-2946 GCA_003218525.1 Verrucomicrobiota bacterium | reverse complement strand
TGCATTGGTTTTGGAATCATTGCGAGTTGTTTCGTCGCCGTCTTCGCCCTGGGTGTTAACGGAACCTATTACATCGCAAACATGGTGCGATGGACTCTCATGCGTGATCTGATCATGGGCATGACGAAGGCGTTTTGCTTCGGTTTACTCATCGTCTTCATCTGTTGCCATAAGGGATTGACGACACAGGAGGGAGCCGTTGGGGTGGGGCGGGCGACAACGGAAGCGGTCGTCATTTCGTCACTCGCCGTACTGATCTCGAATTTCTTCCTGACCATGGCCCTGAACATCGTCTACCCAGCTGGTTATCAATGAGCGCGCAAGTGTTGTCTTGCATTGTAGCTGCCGCCGTCCTTGGCGGCAGAAACGGAAATGACATTACATTGGCAGAACCTCCGTTCAGGCCTCTTAGTCACGAGAAATGCAAAATGGAATTCCAAGCTAAAATTGCGTTGATCAAGTAGCAATGAACGTCACGAAAGAGGATCGGTCTCTGCCGGGAGAGACGGTGGCGGCTGCAAGGCCAGGGGCGGCCTCAGCTGCAAGTGAAATTGTGCTAATCGCTTGCGTATGAATGGCAGGAAAGAGGATCGGCGTCTGCCGCCAGAGACGGCGGCAGCGACAAGCCGAGATGCGGCAGCAGTTACGGGGAGGACGGCAGGTGTAACCACCGAAACAAATGTGGTCTCATCGGGACCAAATGGTGCCATGATTTCCGTGCGCGATTTGCGGAAGAAGATCGATAAGGAGGAAATCTTGCGCGGCGTTGATCTTGACGTCGCCGTGGGCGAGACGCTCGTCATCATCGGTCGTAGCGGCGGCGGCAAATCTGTTTTGCTGAAAAATCTGATCGGCCTCATGCGACCGGAGTGCGGCGAAATCTGGATTGCGGATCAAAACATCATTGGAATGAGCGAGCGACAACTCGGCAGTGTTCGACAGAAAGTGGGCATCCTTTTTCAGAGTGGTGCGCTCTTTGATTCCATGACGGTCGAGGACAATATCGCTTTTCCTTTGATCGAAGCAGGCATGCGCAACCCAAATTCGGTTCGCACACGCGTGAATGAAGTGCTCGAAGTTGTCGAACTCGAAGGGGAAAACGCGAAAATGCCCGAAAGCTTGTCTGGCGGGATGCGCAAGCGAGTCGGTCTGGCCCGGGCCATCATTCGGCAGCCGTCGTGCGTGCTCTATGACGAACCAACTTCGGGACTAGATCCGGTGGTTTCCGATAGCATTAATCGCTTGATCCGCCGGCTCCAGCATCGGTTTGGAATGACCAGTATCGTCGTTACTCATGACATGAAAAGCGCGGCCAAAGTCGGTGATCATATTGCTTATCTGCACGAAGGCCGGATTTATTTCTACGGAACGCCGGACGAACTTACACGCTGCCAGGATCCGATTATACAGGATTTTTTGCAGGGGCGTTCGGAATCGACGGAGCGGTAAAATTAATTTTTGATTGCGCCAATCTCGTTAAGGTAACCGGGACTGGTTTGCCATGAATCGCGATCGCACACTCGAGCTAAA
>QHNU01000308.1:0-1266 GCA_003218525.1 Verrucomicrobiota bacterium | reverse complement strand
GATCGGCAAGGTTGCAGGCCCCCCTCACCTTGTCCGTGAAGGCGAAGGCGTGTCCGTTCTCCTCAAGATTTACGATTACGTGAAAATTCCGGCGGGAAGCAAATTCACAGTCGGCAGCTCGGGATTACTCGGAGATCGCTTCGTCAACGTCATCATGCCACCGGCTCCAGCGAAACAGTTCCTGGCCAAGAACGCCACCGTGGAAGGCACCCGCGAAACGGGAATCGACGACCTTACTCGCGAAGGAAATCTGCTCATTCAGGATTTGCGCGGCACCGTCCAAAATATCAATGGAACCTTTACCCGTTTGAACACGGAGGCGCTCTCGCCCGAGACGCTGAAAAACCTGCGTTCCAGCATCGATCATTTGAATGATGCGACCGGTTCGCTCTCTCAGTCGTTGAAAAAATTCGATGGCGTCGCCGACAAAGCTGACGCGGCCATGTCTTCGGCAAAGAAGGATGCCGACGACCTTCAAAACACGATTGCGGAAGCGCGGAAAACTTTCTCCACCGGAACCCAATTGCTCCGCGAAGCAACCACCGGCAAAGGTTTGCTGGCGGCCCTGATCAGCGATTCTGAACTGGCACGCGATCTCCGGGGGTTGGTTGCTAACCTGCGAGCCCACGGCGTCCTTTTCTATCGCGATTCGGCTGCCAGGTCAGAGCCGGCCCAGCAACCGCCGCGGCAGCCGCCGGCACGACGTTCGCCCGGGCGATGACGCCGCTCTTCACGGTCAACCTGCTGCGTGTGCTTTTTGTCACGTTCTGCGGCGCGATCGGCTCGCTCATTTCGGGCGAATTGCAGGGTAGTACCATGCCAGGTTTGCTCATCGGTCTGCTGGCCGGACTGATCATCGTCCTGATTGATCGGCTGCTGAAGGGAATTTCCCTGCGCGCTTTTTCGTCGGCGACGTTCGGAATCGACTGATCGGTAAAATTAATTTTTGATTGCATCAATCTCGTTAAGGTAAACGGGACTGGCTTGCTATGGATCGCGATCGAACCCTCGAACTAAAAGTCGGCATCTTCGTTTTCATCGGACTGGCAGCGATTGCCGGGTTCGTTGTCGAGTTCGGGCGTCTGGGAGAAGGTTTCAAAACCTACTACGGAATCACAGTGCGTTTTAAAGACGCAAGTGGTCTGCTGAAAGGTTCGGACGTTTTGTTTAGTGGCGCCAAGATCGGCAAGGTTGCAGGCCCCCCTCACCTTGTCCGTGAAGGCGAAGGCGTGTCCGTTCTCCTCAAGATTTACGATTACGTGAAAA
>QHNU01000307.1:2200-2606 GCA_003218525.1 Verrucomicrobiota bacterium | reverse complement strand
TTTCCGGGTGAGCATGAGAAAAACGATTCCAATGATGATTCCGCAGTGGGAAACGAAGAAACTGAAAAAGCGAAAATCGGGAAAGCCGTAAGCGAGGTTCGGTGTGAGCACAGCCTGGACGGTACCGCCGATTCCCCAAAAATAGGCCACTTCAAACCAGGAGCGATTACCGGTCCACATAGCCACGATAATCACGAGCATGGCCCAGTCGCAGAGTTGCATGGGCAACATTTGGGCCCAGCTATGCACTCCCGATCTCCGAATGAGAGCTAGATAGAAGGTATAATTAAGGACGAGTAAGACGGAGAGGGCTCCGATGATGATCCGCTCAAGGAGCCGCCATTTCGTCTTGCGAACCGGAGCGGCTAGCAAAAACGGCAGCGCAATCGTCAGGGAAATAACGATG
>QHNU01000307.1:639-2189 GCA_003218525.1 Verrucomicrobiota bacterium | reverse complement strand
CACTCAGACTTGTGCAGCACGACGGAGTAACGCAGACTCAACACGTTCTAGTAGGTTCGAGCGTCGAAGTCCACCTTGCTAATTCCCACCAGTTCAGTCATGACCGATCTTCTCGATTTCACCGGCAAAGTGGTCCTTGTTACGGGCAGTTCTCGCGGGATCGGGGCAGAGATGATTCGCGCCTTTGACCAGCGCGGAGCGAAGTGCATCGTCAACTACGTTGATGATCCGCAAGGTCAAAATAAGGCAGATGCGGAGAACGTCGCGCGGGCCTTGGCCGATCCGCTCGTCATTCAATGCGATGTCACTAATCCCGAGCAGGTCGAGTCGATGATGATGGAAATTGGTGATAAACGTGGTGGTCTCGACATTCTCTTCAATAACTCTGGAATTATCCGCGATCGGACGATCAAAAAAATAACATTGGAAGAGTTCGAGAGCGTGGTCCGTGTGAATCTTACCGGCACGTTCCTTGTTACGCAAAAGGCAGCAGCGGTGTTGCGAAATGGCGGTCGGATTATCAACCTCTCTTCCGTCAGCGGACAAATGGGATTGTTCGGGCAGGCCAATTATTCCTCGAGCAAAGCCGCCATCATCGCCCTGACCAAAGTCAGCGCGCGAGAGTTCGCTCGTCAGCAGATAACCGTTAATGCCATTGCCCCCGGATTCATCGATGTCGGCATGAGCAAAGGTATGCCCGAAGAGGTAACGCAAAATTTCATTAAACAGATTCCGCTTGGTCGGTTGGGCGACGCGGGTGAGATTGTTAACGCCGCGCTCTTTCTCGCGTCGCCAATGTCGAGCTATATCACTGGTCATACGCTGAACGTGAATGGCGGTTATTACATGAGTTGAGTCTTTGCGCTCGACCGGACCCGCTGTCCAAAAAATAGAATTATTCTTACCGCACACCGGTTTTATGTCGGGTGAACAGAAACAAGAACTGCGCCTGGAGATCGCACATGTTCTTTTCATCGACATCGTCGGCTATTCCAAGCTGCTGATCGACGAGCAATCTGATGCTGGAGGAATTGAATGAAGTCGTGCGCAAGACCGACGCATTTCGAAGCGCCGACATAACCGGGAAGCTGATTTGTCTCCCAACTGGGGACGGCATGGCGCTCGTGTTCACCAACTCAGCCGAGGCACCGGTCGAATGCGCTTTGGAAATCGGCAAGGCGCCGAAGTCTCATTCCACGCTTGCGGTGCGGATAGGCATTCATAGCGGGCCCGTGCATGAAGTGGCTGATGTTAATCAGCGCCGTAATATAGCTGGCGCTGGTATCAACATCGCGCAACGGCTGATGGATTGCCGACGCCGGCCACATTCTTCTCTCGAAACATGTAGCCGAGGATTTGGAGCAATACCGGCAATGGCGTCCGCACCTTCACGAACTCGGTGAATGCGAAGTTAAGCACGGCGCGAGAATTTCGGTCGTAAACTTCTATACCTCCGATGCCGGCAATCGACCGCCGGCAAGGTCGGTGGCCGGAGTCGGCGCGAAACCTTGAGCGCGCTCTCGAGCTGGATCCGAATAACGTTTTTATCC
>QHNU01000307.1:0-599 GCA_003218525.1 Verrucomicrobiota bacterium | reverse complement strand
GAATATCCTAAGGACGTTGTCGTTGTGGATCGCGTCCTCAAGCTCAAACCAAATGACCTCGACGCGCGAATTAGCCGCGCGATGTTGGAAGTTTTCTGGAAAACAAACCCGCAGCCACTGCATGAACTGGTCGAATCGATCACACGTCAAAACATCACTTCCGCCGCTAATCTTGCTCCAATTCGTATTTTCCTGGCACTAGCGGAGCGCAATGTCGAGGCAGGTGTGGAGGCGATCGCAAACCTCGGCGACACTACCTTCGGCCCCGACGCTATTCAGTATGGTCGCGCCTATATGGAGGGTGTTTTCGCCCAGCTGAAGGGTGACAGGCCGGCGGCGCAGGCGAGCTTTCTAAGGGCGCGCACGGAACAGCAACAAATCGTGAATGCACAACCCGATTATGGGCCTGCACTTTGCGTTCTCGGCCTCATTGACGCCGGGTTGGGGCGGAAAGATGACGCTGTGCGCGAGGGCCGGCGCGCCGTTGGAGTCATGCCACTAAACAAGGATTCCATAAACGGCGCGCACATCATGGATTTGTTAGCCGTGATTTACGCCTGGGTTGGGGAAAAGGATCTCGCCGTAGATCAGCTTTCGCG
>QHNU01000155.1 GCA_003218525.1 Verrucomicrobiota bacterium | reverse complement strand
CAGTTAAATTCGTATGTCGACTTCCTGCAGAAAGATGTCCCCTTTAACAAACGCAAGAATTACGGCCTCCAGGCGGTATTCAAAGAGGTCTTTCCGATCGAAAGTTATGACGAAAAGGCCACTCTCGATTTTAGCCACTACGAAATAGGCGAACCAAAGCTGACGGCGCTCGAAGCGCAGCGCGAAGGTCAAACCTACAGCGCGCCTCTGCACGTTACCTTCCAACTCCGCGAAGAGAAAGGGACGAAAGAGGAAAAAGTTTACATGGGCGAAATCCCGCTCATGACGCCGCAAGGCACATTCGTAGTCAACGGCGCGGAGCGCGTCGTCGTTTCGCAATTGCATCGTTCGCCGGGCATCGCCTTTGAATCGTCGATCCACCTGAATGGCAAGGTGCTTTACAGCTTCCGCATCATTCCCGATCGCGGCTCATGGATCGAAGTGCAGTTCGATACCAGCGATCTCCTTTATATTTATTTAGATCGACGCAAACGCCGCCGAAAATTCTTGGCAACGACTTTCTTGCGTGCGCTCGGCTACGGGTCGGACGAGGAAGTGATCAAGCTATTTTACAACATC
>QHNU01000156.1 GCA_003218525.1 Verrucomicrobiota bacterium | reverse complement strand
TGCTCGCGCAGATGAAGGAGCGCGAGGAAAAGGTCAAACCGAAGGTGAGCTTCGAAGTCGGGGAGACGGTGAAAGTCGCCGATGGTCCGTTCCAGAATCAAAATGGAATCGTCGAAGAAATTGATCCTGAACGCGGCAAGCTGCGCGTATCCGTCACCATCTTCGGCCGGGCGACGCCAGTTGAGCTGGAGTACTGGCAAGTCGAGCGCGGCTAATTATGGCAAAAGAACCTGTAACTCTTTTGTCATTCCGAGCGAAGCCGAGGAATCTCTCAATTTAGAATCGAGTCACCATGGCAAAAGAGATCATCGCGCACATCAAGTTGCAGATTCCAGCCGGCCAGGCTAATCCAGCGCCTCCCGTGGGCACCGCGTTGGGCCCGCGTGGCGTTAACATCATGGCGTTCTGCAAGGAATTTAACGCCACTACTCAAAAACAAGCCGGCGACATCCTTCCCGTCGTGATCACCGTCTTCAAAGACAAGAGTTTCACTTTTATCACCAAGTCGCCGCCAGCAGCCGTGCTGCTAAAAAAAGCCGCTAACATCGCTGCCGGTTCCAAAGAACCGAACAAGAACAAGGTGGGCAAAGTCACTCGCAAACAGGTGATGGATATTGTGAAAACGAAGCAGAAGGATCTGAACGCACGCAGCGACGAAGCGGCTTTCCGGATCATCGCCGGCACGGCCCGCCAAATGGGTCTCGAGATCGTCGAGTAATCGACGGCCGCAGCGGCCATCCGCGCGTTACCGTGGCAAACTGTCGCTGACCGCCAAAATGTGCCGGAAGCGTCGACGCCTAATTTGCGTCGCGCGGGTCGGGGACGTGATTGTTCGCACCGAGGTATTCCCAGCGCTGCAATGCAATCGGGACGTTGCCGTTCTTCCAGACGAAATTGTGGAAGGCGCGCAGATTAAATTTTTCTCCTTGCTGTAATCGAGCTTCAGCGAGGAATTTCATGATCTGTGATTTGCCGATCTGATAGGTAATGGCTTGCCCGGGACCGGTTGAAAAGGCGATTGCTTCCTGTCGTGCCGTAGCTGGGTCCATCGGAACTTTTTCCTGCAGGTATTTGGCGGCCTGGTCGAGCGTGAATTCGCTGAGCGCGAGTTTCACGTCCACTTCAACGCGGAGCGCCCGCAGGCGCATGAAATTGTAAATGATTTCTCGAGTATGCGGACTGTCGTCGAACAAGCCGGCATGCAACATCATCTCTTCGGAATAAAATCCGATACCTTCGTTAGCGCCCGAATCGTAATAGTGGCGCCGGATCGGGTCTTCGTGTTTCCACGAAAGACAGAGCTGAAAATAATGTCCTGGAATTCCTTCATGAACGGTGATCGGCCGTGGATCGGAAGCGGTTGCTCGCCAGAAGTACGGGAGATTTCCCGAAGGCGGATCGACGTAGCGAATGCAGGTGTCTTGCAGACGTGAGGGCGAGGTGAAGTCGTCCGTTTCGCCGAATCCTTCGAGCGCGCGCAGATACTCCGGCATCGGTCGCAGCGTGTAATGCTCGAGCCAATCTGGAACAGTTAGAATCCCGTGTTTCTCCAGGAACTGGCGAATCGCCAGCTCTTTTTCGGCGGCGTCTTTGATCCAACTATCGGTATCCTTCGCTACCTCAAGCGGCGGAACGTTTCGGTTGCGTTCTTTTTCGTAAGCTTCGAATGCGACGGCGCGATCCCATTCCTGGCGTCCCATGGCGAGCAATTGCTCCGGCGAGTATGGGATTAGGGCGACGTTTTGTAAGAAGAAGACATAGGCATCTCGACCGAGTGCAGTTTCTTTTGGAAGGGAGGACAATTTTTCCTGAAGATTGTTTCGAAAATGTTCCAACGCTTCCGCTGCGCGATTGGTGGCGGTGCTCAATTCCGGCTCTTTCAGCGTCGTAACTTTCGATTTCAAAAGAGCGATCGTCATTTGCTGAGGTGATCGCGGATATTTTCCAACGCTTTAATGGCGACACTAGCGAATGGCTCGGGTGGATTTACCAGGTTCACTTCACCCTGTTGCAGAATTGCCGGGATGTTTTCGATGCGTGTGAGGATCTCTCGGCTACGCCCGGCATCATAAGGGCCGGGCACCACCAGCGCTTCGACGATTGGGGTGAGCGTCTGCTCGATATAGAATGTGGGATCGCGTTTCCAGCGCGGGTTCACCTCCAATTCCCACCGCACCCGGGCCAAAGCGGAGCCGATTAATCGATAGTCGACCTGCTGTGGGATCGGCCAACCAGTCACGTCGAGCTGCTTCCATCTAGCGTCGAACCCGGCGAGGTCGGCTCGCTCTTTCTCGATCACGGCCTGGGACCAATCACGGATGCCGCCGGGGCGTTCGATTCGTGGCACGTCATCGCCGGTGAAGGGCCGATATTGGGCACGCCAACTCCAAAACTCATTAGCAAGTTTCTGGAGTGCTTCTGGGCTGGCGTTTTCGGAGGGCGACTGGCCGTAGGCGTCCACACAGGCAACAAGTAAGAGCGGAAACAGCAGGGCCCTTGTCATCATTTGAAGGCGGAGGTTACGAACGTGCTCGGTGGGGAAAAGCAAAATCGAATCAGTCATCCACGCCTCAACGAGGATTCTTGCTTTGTATCGCGGGAGTTTTTATACCGCTCCGATGCGCTTCCGATTTAATTCTCGAGCTTTGGTCTGGATTTTCGTTTTCCTCTCAGTCTTGGAGCTATCTGCGCTTCCGCTTAACGCAAATGATCAAGTCATCGCATTGAAAGCGGCGCGGATGTTTGACGGCAAATCGCGCGCGCTCGTGCAAAACGGCATCGTCATCGTGCAGGGCGACAAGATCATCGATGTCGGATCGAATGTTACGATCCCGGCCGATGCAAAGGTGATTGACCTTGGCGATGCAACCCTCTCGCCAGGATTCATGGACGCGCACACCCATATCACGCTTGACTACACTGACTACAAAGCGACCCGACTGAGAGAGCTGCAATCGTCCGCTTCGACTAAGGCTTATAATGCGATTCCGGCGGCGCGGGCAACGGTTGAGGCCGGATTCACCACGGTGCGCGATGTCGGGGCTCGGACATATCGCTCCCATGATTACGTCGATGTGTCGCTGCGTGATGCAATCGCGAAAGGAATTGTGGTTGGGCCGCGTATGTTCGTGGCGGCGAACGGCATCGGGGCGACCGGTGGGCATTTCGATGATAGTGCCGGGTACCGGGACGGGCTTTTCGGACCAGAGCCCGATTTTGCCGATGGCATTGCCGACGGTCCCGACGCAATTCGCAAAGCCGTGCGCTTCGAAGTGAAGAACGGCGTAGACGTCATTAAGGCGGCAGTATCAGGTGGCGTTCTTTCGCTGTCAGACGAAGTCGATACGCCACAACTGACGCCGGCGGAGATGGCGGCTCTGGTTGATGAATCGCACCGGCTGCGGAAAAAAGTAGCGGTGCATTGTCACGGTGATCAGGCCGGGCGTGAGGCAATCGAGGCCGGTGTCGACTCCATTGAACACGGTTCGTTTTTCAAACCCGAGACGCTGACCTTGATGAAAAACAAAGGGACATTTCTCACGCCTACGCTAATGGCAGCCGAATACATCAAAGGAAAACTGGATGCTTATCCGCCGGCGCTTCAAGCCAAAGGAATTGCCGCTTACAATGCGCGCTCGGAAATGTTTCGAAACGCGTTGAAAATCGGTGTCAAAATTTCGTTTGGGACCGATGCGGCGGTTTTTCCCCACGGCGAAAATGCGAAAGAATTCAAATTGATGGTCGATTTGGGAATGCCGCCGGTCGATGCGCTCCGATCTGCCACCTCGAGCGGGGCCGAATTAATCGGGGTCGCGCAAAAACTCGGCACGCTCGAGAAAGGCAAATTAGCAGACGTGATCGCGATGCCGGGAGATCCCACGACTGACATCACGGCTACCGAACGGGTGCGGTTCGTGATGAAGGAAGGAAAAATCATCCGCAATGGCCCGGTGACTCCGCCGCCACCGCGAACGGCGGCTCAGACGGTTTCGACTGATCTCGGCGCCGATTTTTAGATCGTTATCTGCGCGTCACCACCGCGAGCATGACAGAGTCGCAGCTTGATTGACCGATATAGTAAAGAGCGACACCGCCCGCGGCATAGACCGGGTAAAGTGTGTAAGGAACATCATCCAGGAGAACGGGATTGTGCCAGTCAATGCGAACTGGCCGCGCGTAAACGTGCGACATAATTGAGGTGTATTCGGGATCCACCGGTTCCCAATCCGGAACGCGGACGCCGCGATAAGTCGCATAATGGATGCTGGTTCCCGCGGGCTCGATCATTTCCACCTCGGGACGGCCGACCTCGACAATATCGCGGGACCGGAATGTGAAGTCGTAATCTGGACCGCCCCAGTAGCTCAGATTGACTGGATGACCGCACGAAACGTTAACGATCTCAACGTTTGGTCCTTGGGATGCGAAGGCCTCGCGCTGGACCGGTGCCGGAATTCTGGTGGAGCGGCTCGCCTCGTAAGCTGCGGCCTCGGATTGCGAAACAACGAGGTTAGAAGTGCGCAATGATTGAATGAGCGAATCGCTCGCTCCTTGCGATTTGAGTGTCGCCTCTTGTTGCGGCGTGAGTGCGTGCATAAGTTTCCGTTCCTTGGCATCGGCAATAATCGATGGCTCGGGTTCGTGGGCCCGAACGAGCAGGGAGAGCTCGGAGAAATCGAGTGGTCGGGCCAATGCGGTGGTGAGAGAGCCGGCGAGGAGAGCCGTTATCACTAGGAGTGTTCTGTAGGGGTTCATGCTGGTATTTCTAGCAATTCGAGAAGCTCTTTGGCAATCCAGAATTTTCCCCTTGCTTCCCTTGACAAGCACAGGTTTCACCGCTTACTTGCGCGCCCACTTCGATTAGCAGGAGAGCAACCGCTCGCTGGGACTGCAAGAAATTATGCCACAGAATCGCAGCAAACGTTATCGCGCGTCCGCCGAGCAGGTGAATCGCAAAAAGTCCTATAGTCTCAATGAGGCCGTGGCCACGCTGAAGAAATTTCAGCCAACCAAATTCGATCAGACCGTAACAGTCTCATTTCGTCTCGGCGTCGATCCAAAACAATCCGATCAAATGGTGCGCGGAACATGTCCTCTTCCGCATGGCAGCGGGAAACAGGTGCGAGTTCTCGTTTTTGCCGAAGGTGCGGCGGCCAAAGCAGCCAAGGATGCGGGCGCGGAATATGTAGGATTTAAGGAGCTGATTCAAAAAATACAGGAGGGATTTCAAGATTTTGACGTCGCAGTCGCGACACCGGCGGCAATGGCAGAGGTCCGCAAACTCGGGAAGGTGCTTGGGCCGCGTGGACTCATGCCAAATCCAAAAACGGGAACAGTAACGGAAGATACGGCCAAAGCTGTGCAGGAAGTAAAAGCCGGTCGAGTTGAGTTCAAGCTGGATAAAAATGGGAATGTCGCGGTACCAGTCGGAAAATTTTCATTTGCCGAGAATCAGCTGGTGGAGAATGGAAATGCAGTGATTGAAGCGGTGGTGCGAGCGCGGCCGGCGACGGCGAAAGGGCGATATCTCGAGGCGATGACATTGAGTGCGACGATGTCCCCCGGTGTTCACGTCGATCCGTCGCCATATCTTAGTGTGTAATTTTCATGAGACCTGAAAAAGCCAGCATCGTTTCTGATCTTGTCGAGAAATTGAATCGGTCGCCATTCCTGCTCGTCACCGATTACCAGCGGATGAATGTGGATCAATTCGGTGAACTGCGAAACCGCCTCGGCCCGGCTGGTGCCGAGATTCGGGTGGTGAAGAACAGTTTTTTGAAACGCGCCATGACCGATTCTGGAATGCCGGATGTCGCCGACAAGCTCAGCGGTCAAACGGCAATCGTGATGGGCAAAAATGATGTCGCGCCGGTGGCGAAAATCCTGAAGACGTTCGCGACAGAGTTCAAGATCGCGACGCTTAAGATCGGGGTAGTCGACAGATCGATTCTGTCGACACAAGAGATTGAAACACTAGCCGAATTGCCCTCGCGCGAGGTGCTTCTGGGGCAGTTGCTTGGGCTACTCTTGTCACCGGCGACGAAGCTGGTGCGGCTGCTGAACGAACCGGGTTCGGCCCTGGCCAGATTATTGAATGCAAAAGCGCACAAGGAGGGAAAACCGGTGGAGGCGAGCGCATAAGGTTTGTAATCTCGCCTGCATGAGACGCCGAGCGCGGCCCATAAAGGTGGCTACGAGAAGAAGAAAACGAAATGTCCGAGCCGATGGCTATCGGCTTTAATTTTCCGAAGGCTTTCGGAAGCGGCAAACCGAGGAAAACAAAATGGCGGATACTGAAAAATTGGTGGAGCAACTCAGCGGGCTAACCGTTCTGGAGATTGCTGGATTGGTAAAGCAACTCGAAGAGAAGTGGGGTGTGAGCGCTGCGGCTCCGGTTGCGGTAGCGGCGGCGCCAGCGACTGGCGGTGGTGGTGCCGCGGCGGCTCCGGCAGCTGAGGAGAAGACGACCTTTGAGGTGATCCT
>QHNU01000154.1 GCA_003218525.1 Verrucomicrobiota bacterium | reverse complement strand
ACGAGGAAATGCTCGCAACCAAAGTGCTCACGGCCGAAGTGCGCGACGGCGAAGTGACTGTAGCGCGGGCTTTCGAGCCACTCACCCTCGCGACCGTGCGTCAGATCATTGCGCTCGGAACCAAGGAAGTGAAGGTCATCGACATTTCCAAGGACGATACCGTCGTTAAAGCGCTGAAGAAAGATCCAGCGCACGATCAGGAGGAGGCCCTTAAGGATATTTATCGCCGCCTGCGTCCCGGCGACCCACCAACGGTGGCGAACGCCCGAGCGTTACTCAAGCGGCTCTTTTTTGATCCCAAGAAATACGATCTCGGCCGCGTTGGCCGCTACAAACTGAATCAAAAACTGGGGATCGACGTCGATCTGAGCGAACGCATTTTGACCGACCGAGATTTCATCGCCGCGATCAAATACTTGATTAATCTGCGCCGCGGCGAGGGCACGCTCGATGACATCGATCATCTCGGAAGCCGGCGGGTACGAACCGTGGGCGAATTGCTCGCCAATCAATGCCGGGTCGGTCTGGCTCGGACCGAGAGACTGGTCAAGGAACGCATGACTTTGTTCGACATCAATGTCGATGGAATGACGCCTCAAAAGCTGATCAATCCGAAGGC
>QHNU01000122.1:7092-7537 GCA_003218525.1 Verrucomicrobiota bacterium | reverse complement strand
GCCTCTCAGCCAACTTGTTTGCGCAATGCAAGGTATGGGCAGTGACCTCAATCGCCCGCCAAGGTCAGTTCCGGTGGGTCTACATAGATGCTTTGGCACACGTTTTCGCAATTGCACGCACTGGGCGGTTCGGGTGAACCGCTCCTACCAGAGCTCCAAGGTCTCGGCGGCCCCGATTCACGCGATCCCAGATATGGCGATTAATCTTGAGGCACGGCGACGGAGCGCCGTGGCTACAACCAATTGTAGCGGCCTCGCTCTGTCGAGGCGTTTCCTCGCGTCGTCTAGCTCACCATGTGCGCTGGAGCGGATGAGCTTCCGTATTGAAGACCACTTTGTCGAAATCCAAAGTTTTAGGGGAAGCAAAGAGCAGGTAAAAGTACTTAAAGGTCTCGGCTAAGACGAAGCTCTCCATTTCGTCCTTCTTCTGCTTGGTCGTGACGTC
>QHNU01000122.1:0-6998 GCA_003218525.1 Verrucomicrobiota bacterium | reverse complement strand
ACGTAGATGATAGCTGCCGGCGATTACACGCATTGTTTTATAATCGAGAAGTTCCGGTTCAATCCCTTGCAGGTTCCACATTTTAAATGAGGAGACTTGCAGTCGGCATGCCCGATCCAGATCGCCGGATAGCGCGAGCAAGGCGGGGAAAAATGCGTCAAGCGCCCCGTACATTGTTTCGGTCCGTTTGCCTGTCTGCATATCTGCACGCCCGTACCACAACTCACCTTGAAAATCGTCTGCCAGGTAGGTATTCACGGCCGGGATGCTGGCCCGCCACATCTCCAGACAGTCCTTGTCGCCAAACAAGAGCCAGCATTTCCAAAGATATTCGTAGTATGAGTCTATTCCGCCGCCAATATGACTATCCGTGTCGGTCCACATGCCCGTCTCAACGTTAATACCTTGTCCCACCAGACCGAGCGGCGAACGCCTCTTGTAGGTTTCGACCAGGGCGCGTTTCGCTTTCTCATAGAAGATCGGTTTGCCTGTTATTTTACTTAGCGTGCCAAACTCCAGGAGGAGCGTACCGGTTTCTGCGGGGTTAGTGATCGGATCGCGTACCTGGCTGGTATGAAGGTTGATATAGACGTACGGGAGCCCAGTCGGAGAATTGAAGACGGGAAGCAATCTGTTGCCCAACTCTTCCGCTAAACCCAACAGCCGCTTATCACCAGTCATTTCGTAGCCGGAGAGCAAACCGCCGAGCAGACGGATCGTTATTTCGAAGTTCTTGACGTAAATGTCGCGGTCGAAGGAGAGATTGCTGGTGATCAGCTGCAGATCTTTCGCCGCTTCGCTATCGAGATGCATCAAAAGAAGGGTGTCGAATGCGTCAACCGGCGTCATTTGCAGGGATTGCCCATACCAGTCGTGAGCGGTCTTGCTCAGCGGACGCAGCGCATCGTGTCCCCAGGCATACTGCTCGTAATTATGCCAGGCGTGCAAAAACTCGGTTCGGACCTCGGCGGCGATCTTCGCTTCGTCGTTATCGGCGGCTTTGTGGCATGCCGGTGTGGCTAAAATAATGAGACTCGCTGCCAGCGCGGATGCCGTAACGGGCGCATCCTTGTATCGATGATAAAGATGCCAGTAAGCTCGACGCATAGAGATCTCTACTGGTTGACCATTTTTGTGTCGGCCAACGCGAAGCGATGGCTATTGAGTATTACCCGGGAGGACGCTCCCAAGTGATAGCGAGGTCGGTTAAAACCCAATAGCCCCTTGGCTTGCCGACAGTGACAAGAATAGTGGCGTGACGGTCGGGATAGGTCAGGATGCTCTTGAAGGTGCCGTGTGGAGAAAAGAAATAGCTTTCGAATGTCAGATTTCCATCGACGCTAAAATTCTGATTAGGGGCGCCGAGCTGGGTGAAACCGTCAATGAATCCCTGCTCCGTCGCAGGGGGAAAAGCAATACGGCGGTCGGCCGCGACAATCGAATGAAGATATTTGCCGTCATGTTGCACTGCTATGCGCTCGATGATTTCCCGCGCAAACTGTTTCCCTTCTATTTGGCTGTTACGACGTAAGGTCGATAGGCCATACCAGCCGCCCGCTATCACCACGATCAAAATAATTACAAAGAGCAAGGCAGAACCATTTTGCCGCGATCGCGGCTTTACCTTAGAAACGAAAGGATCAGGCATAGGAAAATTAATTACGAGTTGCGGGTGGGATCTGACTTTGTCACTTTGAGCTGCAAAAAAATTCTCTATTCGTTCGATATCGGCGATTCGATTGGCCGTGAGTTCAATTCAATAGCCGAAGCCAATACCTTGAATCACTTTGTCATCACGGATCAACGCGCCGTGTGATTGTTTGCCGGTGTAGGTGCCAAAACGATTTCGCGAATTCACCCTAAAATTGACCAGCCACCCGTAAAGGTGCTTGCCATTTCTGCCGAGGTCGGCCGGCTTTGGATCGCCTTCCCAATCAATCTTTGCACTGTCGGCATCGACCAGCATGCCTTCCAACCAGTTCCAAACAATTTCCTTGTAGTGTTTGGGATACGGTCCACACAGCGATGGGTCCGGTTGAGGGTTCCCTCCCATCGCCAAAACGGGCACGGCGAGCAACGCGAATAGTTCGGCCAGCTGTCGTTTCACTTTCTGATCCGAAAAGAACCAGAATATCATCCCAGTGGCAATCATCTTTGAGAACGTTCCTTTCATTTTTGATCGCGACCCACATCATGTCCAACCCATGAAACGCTTGGCATTCGTTTTGGGTTTGCTAATTCTCGCCAGGACGGCGTTGTCACAGGAGCCGACGGCGACGCTAATTCCCAATCCGGCACATGCGAATACGCCGCCGCTTCCTCCAGCTGTGCCTTCCCCTCCGTTTGCTGCACCTACGCCAAAGGCGAACGCGCAAGCCCAGTTTTTGCTAACGCCCGCATTCGATCCGGCTGCGGCAACGCGCGAATGGCTCCATTCCATTCCGGCAGATGAAAAAGCAAAGTCGGACGCTTATTTTGAGGGTGGCTATTGGTTGATTTTGTGGAATTTCCTGATCACTGCGCTGATCGCCCTCTTGTTGCTCGCGACCCGCACGTCGGCGCGAATCCGCGATTTCGCGGAGCGAACCACCCGTTTTAAGGCGATGCAAGTGATCATCTACGCAATTCCGTACATCATTCTAACGGCGGCGCTCTCCTTCCCGCTCACCGTCTATGAACGTTACTTTCGCGAGCACCAGTACGGGATGGCTACGCAAACATTTGGCCCTTGGTTCGCGGAGCAGCTTAAAGGACTAATCATTGCCCTTATTCTCGGACCCATTTTTTTGGTTGCGCTTTACGCCGTCTTCCGAGCTGCCCCGCGCACATGGTGGTTGTGGGCGACTGCCGTAGTCGTGGCCGGTACTTTTTTCTTCTCATTTATTTTCCCACTTTTCATCGAACCCATTTTCAACAAATACACGCCGCTGACCGATCCAAAGATTCGCGATCCGATTCTTCAGCTCGCCCGCGCCAACGAAATTCCGGTGACAAAGGTTTTCGTAGTCGATGCGTCGCGTCAGACGAAGCGGGTGAGCGCAAATGTCGCCGGATTCCTGAACACAACTCGGATCGCGCTGAATGACAATCTGCTCAATCAGTGCACCCTACCGGAGATTCGGGCAGTGATGGCGCATGAAATGGGACATTACGTGCTGAACCATATCGTTAAGCTCGCGCTTTTTTCTGCTCTCAGCTTTCTGGTCGGGTTTGCGCTCACCAAGGCCGCGTTCGACTTGCTTGTCCGCAAGTATGGTTCGCGGTGGGGCGTGTGCGATATCGCTGACCCAGCCGGCTTGCCGCTGATTGGGTTGAGCATCGGCATTTATTTTTTCCTCATTACTCCACTTTCGAACACCTCATCTCGTGTGATCGAATGTGAAGCAGACATATTCGGTATCAACGCAGCGCGCGAGCCTGATGGGATGGCCAAGATCGCTCTTAAACTTGGCATCTATCGTAAAATGGAACCGACGCCGCTCGAGGAATTCGTCTTCTTTGATCATCCAAGTGGACGTTCCCGCATTCGCATGGCGATGGACTGGAAAGCAGCCAACCTGCCAAATGGCACGTTCGATCCCAGCGTTGGAAAACCGAAGTAGCTCTTTGATTCTGCCGTGTTACCTAATTAAATGCGTCCTGAGCCGACTGCTTATCGATTGTTGGTTATCTTGGCGGTCACTAGCGCGGGTCTAATTGCTCGTGACACGGTTAACGGCGTCGAACCTGAGAAGCCCACTCCAGCCGCTACGGTGCCGGCTGGGGGTCTCGGTCTACAACTGCCAACGCCCTCGCCCACTGCGCCACCACCAACTAACGAATCAACCGCACCGCAAGTAACGCCCTCGAGCACAGTTGAAAATTCCATCGTCAAAGTTTTCGCCTCCGCCCGTTATCCCGACTTGGCGAAACCGTGGACGAAGCAGGCTCCGACGGAGGTCACGGGAAGTGGCGTGATTATAGAAGGCAAACGCATCCTCACTAACGCGCACGTTGTGCTCTTTGCCAGCGAGGTTCAGGTGCAAGCTAATCAGGCGGGCGATAAGATTTCAGCCACGGTGGAAGCAATTGCGCCGGGAATTGATCTTGCCGTTCTGAAGGTCGATGAAGAGAAGTTTTTTGAGTCGCACTTGCCACTGGTAAGAGCCGAGAAGCTTCCGGCGATCAAAGATGCGGTAATGGTCTATGGATATCCAACAGGAGGCAGTAGTCTTTCTATCACCAAAGGAATTGTCTCTCGCATTGAATTTGCGCCCTACAACTTTCCGGTTTCAGGGCTGAGAATTCAGATTGATGCCGCGATCAATCCTGGGAACAGCGGCGGGCCCGCCGTGGACGGAGACAAGATGATTGGTTTGGCTTTCAGCCACCTCGGCGGTGCGGAGAACATCGGATACATCATTCCCTGCGAGGAGATCGAGCTATTCCTTCAAGACGTGGCGGACGGCCATTATGACGGGAAACCCGGGCTCTTTGATGAATTCCAAACATTGGAAAACCCGGCACTGCGCTCTTTTCTGAAACTCGACGCGTCAGTTCAAGGAATCATTGTTCATAAACCGCTCAAAAATGATGCCTCTTATCCGCTGAAAGAATGGGATGTCGTCACCAAGATCGGAGACACTTCGATCGACGACGAAGGAATGATCAGGTTAGGTAGCAACTTGCGAGTCCGTTTTCCTTACCTGGTCCAGAAAATCACTAAGAATGGCAAGCTACCGTTGACGATTATTCGCGGAAACCGGGAAGCGCACGTTGACCTCCCTGTTTCTCCAGATTATCCGCTGGTCATTCCAGATTGGAAAGGAAGTTATCCACCCTATTTTGTATTTGGCCCGCTTGTGTTCTCGGAGGCTACCGCCCAGGTTGTGGCCGGGTTATCCAAAGTTCCGAAAGGCGCGGAGTGGATGCTCGCGTTGGGCTATATGGGTAGCCCTTTAATTACCCGCTATGGCGACAAGCCGACTTTCGAAGGGGAACGGGTGGTGTTTGTTTCATCGCCATTTTTCCCGCATAAACTTGGGAAGGGCTACGCCAATCCCTCATTGAAAGTAGTTAAGGCAATCAATCACCAAACGGTGAAGAATCTCAAACATCTGATCGAGCTCTTGCGCGATGCCCAAGAAGAGTTTGTTACGGTCGAGTTCGCCGATCGGGGAAGTGAAACACTTGTTTTGCCACGGAAAGAGACGATCGCTGCAACCGAGGCGATTTTAACTGATAACGGGGTTCGCAACCAGGGCTCTCCCGAGATGCTGGCGGTTTGGACCGCACAAACGCGTCACTAAGGCGGTGACCAATCAACACGCAACCTTCGGGCAACTCCAAACTACAAATTACTGCCGGTCCACTTCAGTTTTTGCCGCAGCACACTAAAAAACGAAACCTCCGGCAGGACTCCAAGCGGCAGGGTTACCGTTGCCCGCTTAACCACTACGGCGCCGTCGTCCGGTATTCGTAGTGGGGCCCGGCCATCAATGCTAAGGAAAGCGGGATATTCAGTGCTAGCGGGACTGATTTCGATCTTCGCCGAATCGCTGACGATCACCGAGCGGTTCGTTAGCACGTGCGGGCAGATCGGTGTAATGACAAAGACACCGGATTGCGGTTCCAGAATAGGTCCGCCGGCGGAAAGCGAATAGGCGGTAGACCCTGTGGGCGTTGCAACGATTAGACCGTCGGCGTTATATTCGGTCAACTGTTCGCCATCGATTTTTGCTTGCAAACGAATTAACCGTGAAACGTCACCGCGACTGATGACGGCGTCATTGAGCGCTTTCGCGCTCGCGATAACGTTCCCCTCTCCCTGCAACTCCACGGTCAACAACGCGCGCTTGCTGTAAGAAATCCGTCCATTTGCAATCGCATCAACCACTTCCCGATAGGAAGAGGAATTCGCACAAGTTAAAAACCGACATTGATTCCAAAAATCGGTTTCAGATTTTCTCCGGCATGCGCGACGACATTGAGAATTGTGCCATCACCACCGAGTACTACGATCAGCTCTGCCCGCCGGAAAATTTCCTCCGGTGATCCAGCCGCTTTTTCATCAGCCAATTCCGCTATCTCGTTTTCGATCAAAACCTCGACCGAGCGTTGTTCAAACTCACGAACCACAGCTCGCGTCAATTCCGCGACCCCCGCTTTTTCTGTGTGCGCGATCAGGCCAATGGTTTTCGTGCGCATATAAAAAATTCCCGGTTTCCATCGGTGCCAGCGATGACCGACGGTGCAAGTCCAATCACGTTATCGCCAAGGTTCTTGATAAACGAAACGATCTTATTCTGCGCCTTTTCGTGCAGAGCCGCTTCACGCACGATTCCTCCGCGTCCAACCTCACCCTGTTCCAGTTCAAATTGCGGTTTGATCAGCGCCAGCACGACCCCGTTGGGGATTATCAATTGAAACGTCTTCGGCAAGATCAAAGTCAGCGAGATAAACGAAACATCGATTACACAAATATCAGCGCGCTCACGGATCGAAATTGGAGATAAATTCCGTGCATTTGTTTTTTCCAGTACTTCCACTCGCTGGTCTTTCCGAATTCTCCAGGCAAGCTGCCCATATCCCACGTCGATTGCGTAAACCTTCCGAGCCCCATGTTGCAATAAGCAATCGGTGAATCCACCAGTCGAAGCTCCGATATCGATCGCGGTCCAATCGCGCACATCGAGATGAAAAGAATCGAGAGCGCCTTCCAGTTTTAGTCCACCGCGACCGACGTATCGTGGCGGGGACGCCGTTGCAATGACTGTATTTGGATCGACCAGCAGGGATGCTTTATCGGCAACTTGACCGCCGACTCGGACTTGGCCGGCCATAACCGCGCGTTGCGCTTGCTCGCGGGTCGGATAGATCGCTCGATCGACCAGCACCCGGTCCAGACGTGTCTTCTTCATCATGAGATTGGCTCCGGTTGGCCGACGATGGCATCGGCGAGCGCCCGGGCGGCTCGGTTGAGTTGTTCCGTAGTGGTGCAAAGCGGCAGCATCAGGACG
>QHNU01000121.1 GCA_003218525.1 Verrucomicrobiota bacterium | reverse complement strand
GCCGGGAAGATCTTCATCAGGCACAGCCAGAATGTCCTTCTCGGTAAAAGATTCCGGATGACTGGCGAGCTCTTTGCGCAAGGCTGCGATTTGTTCGGGCGTGACAGGACTCGCCTTGTTGCCCCAATCACTTCGCTCGTAGGTTAGAACGTCAGCGATTTTCTGATCGGTGAATGTCTTGTCCCACGGTTGCATCACTGCAGTGCCGAATTGCTGGCCTTTCACTTTCACCGGACCTTGTAAACCTTTAAGCACGAT
>QHNU01000120.1 GCA_003218525.1 Verrucomicrobiota bacterium | reverse complement strand
GATCAACCAAATGGAAAGCGGTTCAAGCCCGACTCGCGGTTCGCGTTTCTCTCTCTGAATCGCAGCATGGACGTTCTGCACCTCCTCGCTTTCGCCGTAATCCATTCCCTGGCGAGGACGCGATTCCGGGGCTGAGCTGGATGGCGTCATTGCGGGGCTTTTCCGGGCGCCGGTGATGATGGCGGCGCAGCAATGGATTTCACTTCTTTCAGCGGATGCGATTGATCGAGAGACATCAAATAGGCGACCAAACATTCAGCGTCATAAGTCGGAACAACTTCCCAACCTTCGCCGGGCGCGTCATCCCCATGCAACTTGAGCGCTTCGGCAGAGGGTTGGCCGCTGATGCGCCGTTTGGAGTAGAGAAATTTGTAGGCGGGCATGCCGGAATCGAGATTCAGGCTGCGGGGAGAATAGAGATGCAGGTGGTGCCATGTAGCCGAGTACGTCGGTGGTACATTTGAAGGCGAAGGCTCCAAGCTGGTCGCCGCACCCGCGACGGCGGCCACTGCTTGTTGCAATGCCGGAGAAGAACCTGCGACGGCGGCGTTGGCGGTAGATTGAGCCGGGGAAGCTTGTGGCGGAGGTGCTGACGGGGCATTGGCCTGCGATGGCGCAGGCGCGCCGGGCGGTTTTGCGCCCTGATTTGCCGCCACGTTTGTCGGCGCAGCAGCGTTAGACTGGCTCCCAGCCGGCTGGCTTGGTGCTGCAGGACTGGTGCTTGGAGTCGCAGCTGCAGGCGATCCACCGGCCGCGGGCGATGCGGTTGCTGCGGGCGATCCGCCTGGAGTGCCTGGCGCGGCATTCGGCGGCGCCGGGCTTGTTTGCGGCGGTGCATTTTGTTCCTCCGCCGGAGCACGATGTCCGATATTGCTGAGGTCCGGGCCCATTCGCATTTTGCCTAACTCAACCGGCCGCTCGAAAATGTAATCGCGAGGCGCGCTCCGCCTTTCACCCCATTTCCGGTCGATATCTGATCCCGCGTAATCGGCCCGCACTTGTTGGCTGTGGCAATAAAAACAGCCGTTTGCGACGTAAATGCGATGGCCGCGTTCTGCCATTCCAGATTTCGGCGCCGGATACGCATCCTTTCCCTCTTCATCTGTCTGCGGATCGAGATGTCCGATCTGCAAGTTCGGAATAAATGCGAGACCGATCCACGAGAACGCCAATGTCCCGAAAATTCCGAGGATGAGCGAGGTGAAGCCTTTCATTAATGTGCCACCAGTTCTTCGGTATCAGGCTCCGCCGGATTCAAAAAGGTCGGGACACTAGCAGTGCGTCCAAGACCGAACAGCATCAATCCGAAATGATAAGCGAAAACAAAATGCGCAACGGTCATGAGCAGACCGGACAGCGTGCGACCGCGCAGATAAGGCAGCACTGATTGCGTGCTCTCAGTAAAGGCCAGAGTCGGATTATCCATGTTCAGGCCTTGGACCAAACCGCCAACTAGGAGCATCAACGTCATCAAGGCAATGCCGTAAACGGCCGACCAAAAGTGGAGCTTGATCAGCGACGAGTAGCGCCATTCGCGTCCGACCAGTCGCGGCACGATGTAGTACATGGCGCCAAACATGATCATGCTGAAAAAGGCGTAGAGGCCGAGATGGCTGTAAGCGATGCTGACCTCGCTGAAGTGTAGGAAGCGGGCGAATGAGCGCAGCGAAATCACCGTCCCGAGCACGCTGAAAGCAGTGTAGGACATCGCGCCGAAGACGGTGAATCGCAGGGTCGGGCTATATCGCATGAGCGGGAAATACTCGCGCATGGTCATATGATGATTCAGGCCGACAGTTGCGACCGGAATGATCGACAGAATCATCGCGGCGATGCTCGCCGTGATCATCCATGCCGGAAATGGACCATCGACAAGCCGCTGCATTCCCGTCCAGCTGGCGAAAAGGGCGTAACTCCAAAAGCCGATTGCGGCGAGGTGATAACTATAAACCGGTCTGCCAGTGACTTTCGGGATCATGTAGTAGGCAGTTCCGAGCCCGAGCGATCCGAACCAGAGGAAGAGCAAATTATTCGCGTACCACCATGCTACCGCCGCCTGGAGCACACCTTGCACCGGCACGATGAAAAGCATGGTTTGGGCGGCAAGATAAATCCATGGGAACCACAGGAACGCGGCCAGCAAATACCATTGTGTGATGTAGATCGGGTCTTCGCGCCGAAACCGAAACATCAAAACCGCCCACGAAACGATGAGCGAATAAGCCACAAAGAGAACAACGGCCGCGTAGCTTGGAAACTCGATCCAGTTGTATCCGGTGCTGTCTCCGGCCAGAATCCCGCCAACACCAAGAAGCACGCCCAAATTCCAGAATACACCGCCCGCAACAATTAACAGTGGATGGCGCAGCGTTGTGCGACACAATCGTGCCATCAGCCAAATGGCAGTCCCAATTCCCGCCATCGAAGCCCAGCCGTAAAGCATGACATTGACATGCGCCGGCCGGATCCGTCCCCAGGTTAGAACCGGCACATTGGAGAGGAGATCGGGCGAATGGAGTTTGAAGGAAGTGAATCCGGCCAACAGCGTTCCAAGGAGCAGCCATGCCACCGCTGACGTGTAAAACATCAGTACAGGCACGCGAGTAGAAGCATCGATCAACGCGCGTTCCACTTGATCGACGTCGCTTGCGCTTAGGTCCGTCACATTGGTCGGTGCTTTCAGTGGAATTTCTGTCGGACTTATCGATGGATCGGACGAATTCATCACGGTGTTTTTCCGGGGATGGGAAGAGGAGTGCCCGGCGGACTTTGTGTCGGTGTGCCGGAAGGTGAAACCGCTGGTTGTCCACTGGGCGGTGCGGGGGGCGCAATCGGACTCGCCGAAGCACCGGGCTGACTACCCGGCTGCGCGCCCGGCGGGTTGGCCGCGGCCGCGGGTTGGTTGCGATTTTCGGAATCTTTGCCTGACACTGAAGTTGGTTTCGGCGTGACGCTCGGTTCTGGCGGAGCCGTTGGCGTGGCGGATGGTTGCGAGGCTCCGGTTTGAGTCGCGGGCGATTGCGGGCTGGCGGCAGGGGCGGGAGATTGGCCAGGCGATGCTGACGCCGCGGGTGACGCACCAGGGGATTGCTGTGGAGCAGCCGCCGGAGTTTCGATTGGATTAGCAGGAGCGGGGGCTTTTTGCGCGAGCGCGGTTACCGTGAGCTCCATGGCACGATCGATTGGGATGCGCACCACTCCTTTATTCTTATCAACCCAGGCATAGGAGCGGAGTTCTGTGTTCGCTTCGGCCTGCACTTTCTTCAGTGTTTCGAGGCGTTGCTCTGCGCGCTTAGCTTCATAATTGTTGCCGCGCGGGGACAGGCCGATAAGCACCAGCACAAAGACTCCAAAAAAAAGGAAGAGGAGCACGATTCCGAGCCAGGCGCCGAACGAAATGGGCGTGCGATCCATTGCCGGCGATGTGCTCGGGGCAGCCATATCAATTTGTTAGCCGCAGCGATTCGATCAGACGTGGATCGCGCACGGGAAAGAGTGAAGTTCGCCCCACCAGCCTCAGATAAATGAAAGCGAGACTGCATCCGATCGCAATCGGGCAGAGCAAATCCCAAATACTGAGGCGAACGCCCGTGCCGTGGAGTGAAGGCAGGACGATGAGGTACATATCGAGTGCCTGCATCAGGAGGATCCAGCCTGCGATCATAGCCAGCCGGTGCGGCTCTTTTTTGATCGATTGCAGCAGCAGAATGGCGAACGGCCCGAAAAATCTTCCGAAGACCAGCAGCAGGCTGAGCGGCCACCACGATTCCGTGTTCCGGACGATATAATATTGCGTCTCTTCCGGAATGTTTGCGTACCACTGCAACATGTACTGGCTGAAGCCGATGTAGGCCCAGAAAACGCAGAAGGCGAACATCCATTTCCCCATGATGTGGTAATGCTCCAGGGTGACGACGCCGCGCAGGTAACCCGCGCTCCGCAGCGCCGTGATCACCAGCACCAGCAACGACATCGAGCTGCCGGCTGCCCCGGCAAAAATGTACGGCCCCCACATGGTTGAGAACCAGCGGTAGTTTAATCCCATTAGCCAGTCGAAAGCCGAGAATGTCAGCGCCAGGCCAAAGATCGGGAGACCGGCAAAAGCGACTTTCCGCATCCAAATAGTGTAACCCGGGTTGCCATCCCGATCCTGCGCTACGGAAAGGCGGCGCAGCAAGAGCGCCACGCCGCCAAGCAGCACGAAATAGAGCAGCGCGCGGAAAGCGAAGAAGGGCCAATTGAGGTATTGCCGCTTACTGTCGAGCGCGGAATCACGGCCCGGCGGAATGTTCATCCACTCGAACAGCTGATGCCTCAGCAACAAGATTGGGATCGCGAAAATCGCGAGCGCGAGGAGCAGCAGCGCGATGTTTTCGAGTTGGCGCCGCACCACCACCGACCATTCCGCATCGGTGGCGTGATGGACGATTGTCCAAAACAGACAGCCGCAGCAGAGGGTGAAGAAATAAATGAAGCCGAACAACCAGGAATAACTGAATTGCAGCGGTGACATGATCCCGCCAATAAGGCACAAGACCAGTCCGACGATGGCGCCAAGCCCGAGCAGTAAAGACAAACCGGCAAAGCGGGTCGATTCGAAAAATTCTCCTTCGGGCGTGGGTATCTCCGCGCGTTCGCTCATTTTTTTGTTGCCTCCGGTTGCGCTGGCGCAGGGGCTGGCTTGTCCAATTGCGCTAACTGATTGGGCGGAACATCGGCCGCGGTGGCGTTTTGACTGCGCTGCAGCGCGCGCACATAAGCGATGATGGCCCAGCGATCTGCCACGGTGATGTTCGGGCCGTAGGCCATCATCGTATTCTTCCCATTCGTGATCGTGTTAAAGATCTCACCATCCGCCATGTTGCGGATCCGCTGATCTTGCAGCGTAACGACCGTGTTCAGGCCGTGTTGTTTCGCGATCCCATTTCCAGCCGCCGTTGCCCCGTGACACATCGCGCACGTGATATTGAAGCGCTCCTGGCCTAATTCGGCTGTGACTGGAACAGGGAAACCGGTACCCCAGTTCGTCCCCATCTTGCCGGTGTTGTAGTAATCCGTGCCGACGCTAAAACCGAGGTGTTGCCGCGAAAGTTCATCGCCAGGCGCCGCGCCGCTGGGCGAAACTTCCGGCGGTGCGTTCCGCTGCGGCCGCGGCATTTCATAACCGAGCGGCACCGTGTTTGCGACCGGAACGCGTGGCCCGCGATCATCGGCGAAAAAAGCGAGCGGCGCCTGGGCCCGGACTTTCTGCTGACGCACCATATCCGGAAAAACTTCGATCGGCGACCCGGTGCTGTGTTCACCGCGGAATCCGAAAATCGCGACGATCACGATTCCAGTGAGCAGATAAATGAGGAGAAATCCGCGCAGCATGTCAGTCCTCGTGCACGATGGTGATGTGTTGTCCGCCGGTTTGTTCGAGTAAGTCGCGCGTTTCGTTTTGGTCGAAACGCGGGTCGCGGGCTTCGATAGCGAGAAAAAACCCGTCGTTAGTCACACGTGTAAACCGGTCCCAATTGAACATGGGATGGTTCCAGCGCGGCAGCCCGTTCATGATGAGCACCGCGAAAAAGGCCGCGAACGCGGAGAACAAAATTGTTAGCTCAAACATGATCGGGAAAAACGCCGGCACCGTTTTCCAGTCATACGGTTTTCCGTGTACAATCAACGGGTACAAGATCCAGGATGGTCCAAATTCCAGAATCAATGCCGTAGTCAGTCCACTCAGGCCGCCTGCGAGCACCACTGCGCTTAGCCATGACTTGCCGAGCCCCATGGCGTCATCCATTCCGTGAATCGGAAAAGGCGAGAAAACATCCCAGCGCTTGAATCCGGCATCGCGGACGCGTTTGGCGGCGTCGTAGAGAGCCGCTGCGGTCGGATACTCGGCCGCGATTGCGTAGACTTTGTGACCGGATGGCGTGATCACGTGCGCTCCTTTCCACCCGCCGCCACCGGGTGATGACCGGTCGGGCTCGGGTGATGCGGGTCCGCCTCCGGCAAGACAATCTTAATCTCGCTCATGGCGATCATCGGCAGGAACCGGATGAACAAGAGAAAGAGCGATAAGAAAATTCCGAGGGTGCCAATGAATGTCCAGATATCGACCCACGTTGGAATAAAAAGGCCCCATGAAGAGGGCAGGAAATCTCGGTGCAATCCGCCGACGATAATGATGAAGCGCTCAAACCACATTCCGGCGTTCACGCACATGCAGACGAAGTAAACGACGAAAACATTGCGCCGGCACCACCGGAACCAGAACAACTGCGGCGAGAGCATATTGCAAAACAACATGCCCACCCACCAACACCACCAATAGGGACCGAGAACGCGGTTCCAAAATGCGAAGCGCTCGTAGGAATTGCCGCTGTACCAGGCGAGGAAGAATTCCATCGCGTAGGCGTAGGTAACGATCGAACCCGTCAGCAAAATGATCTTTGCCATCTTGTCGATGTGCTGCGGCGTAATGATGTCGTGCAATTTGTAGAGCGCGCGCGCTGGCAACATCAGCGTCAGCACCATGGCGAATCCGCCGAAGATCGCGCCGGCGACGAAATAGGGCGGGAAAATCGTGGTATGCCACGTCGGCAAAATTGACGTAGCGAAGTCGAACGAAACGACGCTATGCACGGAGAGAACGAGGGGCGTCGCAAGACCGGCCAAAAGCAAATACGCCATTTCATAATGGCGCCAATTGCGGTTCGATCCGCGCCAGCCCACGGCGAAGACACCGTAGAGGAACTTCTTGATCTTCGACGTTGCGCGATCGCGCAAGGTACCGAGATCCGGAATCAACCCAGTGTACCAGAATAACACCGAAACTGTGAAATAGGTCGAGACCGCAAAGACGTCCCAAAGCAGGGGGCTGCGAAAGTTCGGCCAGATACCGTAGTTATTTGGCAACGGTGCGAGATACCAAGCCATCCACACGCGCCCCACGTGGACGCCCGGAAAAATTGCGGCGCAAATCACCGCAAACAGCGTCATGGCCTCGGCCGAGCGATTGATCGAGGTCCGCCACTTCTGCCGAAGCAAGAACAGAATCGCGGAAATGAGAGTGCCGGCGTGTCCGATACCGATCCAGAAAACGAAATTGGTGATGTCCCAGGCCCAGCCGACAGGATGATTCAGGCCCCATGTGCCAACACCGGTCGAAATTTGATATCCAAGACAAAAGAGCCCGATTCCCGCGACCATCGCCGCTACCGCAAAGGCTACCCACCACCACCTCGGAGCCCGTCCCTCGACCGCGCCGGCAATTTGTTCCGTGAGCCAGCCGAAACTTCGTTTGTTTAACACCAGCGGCACCCGGGCAAGGGGACGCTCGACCGAAGTCGATGCTTCCCCTGCGATCACTTCCGGTGCTGCCGTCGCGCCATCCACGTTACGGTTTCTCCTGCGGGTTCAACGTTCCTTTATCATGCTGCTCAAATTGGTGCTTCGGTCGCGCGTTCTCGTTTTCCTCGGGGCTGGCCACACCAATTTTGCGCGCATCGGGCATCTTCGGATTCGGATTGCGAATCCGTGCCAGGTAACTCACGCGCGTGTTGACGTTCAAATATTCCAGCAGCCGATAATTGCGATCCTGCTGCTTGATTTTTGAAACCCGGCTCTCTGGATCACTGATGTCGCCGAAGACAATCGCGTCGTTGGGGCAAGCCTGGGCGCAAGCGGTCGTGAACGAATCGCGCGGGATCTTGGTGTTCGCCGATGTGCTCGCGTGCACGTGGGCCGAAATTTTCGCTTCTTCGATTCGCTGGACACAAAACGTGCATTTCTCCATCACCCCTCGCATCCGCACTGTGACGTTCGGATTATTGCGCAGTTTGACCGGATCAGGGGCGCCCTTCTCCGTCAGCGGAGCGAAGTATTCCTTATAGATGTTGAACGCGCCGGCGATTTTCTTTTTGCCGATTGGCCGCTGGTTATAATCGAAGTAGTTAAAGCGACGGACTTTGAACGGACAATTGTTCGCGCAATAGCGCGTGCCGATGCAGCGGTTATAAGCCATAACATTCAGTCCATCCTGGCTGTGAATCGTGGCATTGACCGGGCAAACGGTTTCGCACGGTGCGTTCTCGCAATGCTGGCACATCATCGGCTCGTGGACGATTTCCGGGTCCTCCGGCATCTGCCCCTTGTCCTGATCAAAGCCGCGTTCCGTCGCAAAGTAGCGATCGATGCGCAACCAATGCATCGAGCGGCCGTGCGCCACTTGCAGTTTGCCCACGACCGGCACGTTGTTTTCGGCTTGGCAGGCAATGACGCAGGCGCTGCACCCGGTACATGTATTTAGATCAACCGTCATGCCCCATTGCTCCAACCCGTTCAGAGGCGGATGCGAGTAAAGCGATGGCAATCTCGCCGGCAATTCATCGTCGCCCGCGATCTTCTTCACGAAGTCGCTATCCTCGCGATAACGCTCCATCGTCGCTTCCCGGACCAATCCACGGCCCTCGATGCTAAAATGATCCTGCGTGATCGAGAGCGGATATTTACCGCCGGCTTTCGCAACCTTTACGCTCTCGATTACTTTTCCGTCGGCGACGATGAAATGCGGGTTTTGCGGAGTCCGCAGCAAATAAGCATTGAACCCAACATGCTCGCCGGTGCTGGTCAGGCTCTCCCGACCGTACCCAAGCGAAATGGTGATGGAGTTGTCAGCGTGTCCCGGCGCGATGAGTGCGGCGACGACAAGCTCGCGAAGCGGCGATCCCGCACTTTCGACCGGTTTCGCTGTCCCAGCTCGAGCTGGAGAAGGTTGCGCGGCCGGTTTTGTGCCCACCGGCGTGATGGTGATTTTGATGAGATCGCCGGTCTCGACCGCCAAACTTTTGGCGTAGCGCGGACTGATCAAGGCCGCGTTATCCCAGGTCAGCTTGGTGATCGGGTCCGGCATTTCCTGCAACCACGCGTTATTGACGTAACGGCCGTCATCGATCGAGTAATCGCGAACGAGCACGATCTCAGGCGATTGCGGGGTCGGCGCTGGCGTTGGGTTCCACAGATTGTGCGCGATTCCGCCGGCCGTGTTGCCATTGAAGGTCGGCGCCCGATCTCTCAACTGGACATGCGGCGCGAATCCGTCCCGCAAAAATTTGGACCACGCTGTTGCCAGGTTGCCGACCGGATTGGTTCCACGAAAAGTTTCCTGAACAAGATCAGGACCATCAACCTTGGGACGGCCCAGCACTGCGTTGATCAGATCGAGTTCGGACAAGCCGCCAAAAAGCGGCAGAATCATCGGTTGTATCGCCAGGTAGTGACCTTCGGAGGTGAGCGCATCGCCCCATGATTCGAGGAAATGCGCTGCCGGAACGTTCCACCGGCATGCCGGTGAAGTTTCGTCCTCGTAATAACCAAGTCGTACCACATCCGGCACCCGCTTTTGCAGGTCTGGCCAGTCCACCGGCGCTCTCGTTTGCGGATCAATCGTAATGGCGCGTGGCGCGTTGAAGATGGGATTGCCGCCGAGAATAAAAAGCTGCCTGATCCGTCCGGCGGCGATGTCACTGGCAAGTTGAAGGATGCTGTTGTTGCGCGGATTCCGCTGAAATTCCCGGACAAGAACCGTGCTGCCGACGTTCTTGAGTGCGGAATTGATTCCGTAGGCCAGCAACTGCACCACCACTGGCTGACTCGGACCGGACAGAACCAGACTTGCTCCAGGTTTCGAAACGAGATCGTTCGCCGCCTCGCTCAGCCATTGATCGTCGAATTGCGACGTACTCCCGGCCGGCATTTGCAACGTCGCAATCACCGAACCGAGGCCGGGATCTTTTGTCGCCATTGCAATCTTGAGCGCGAGGGCGTGGGCGAATGCCGGAATCTGACTTGCCGGCAAACGCAGCCGATGATCCGCCATCGCGCCAGTCAGGGTGAAGCGATTCTCTACCACGTAGAGCCGGTTCATCGTGTCTTTTGGCGACTCGACCCGTCGGCGCGAACTGAAGGCGCGGGTGGAGGAGAGATCGCCTTCACCGCAATCGAGGAAATCGCTGTCGAGCGCGAGAATGACATCGGCCCGTTCAAGCCGCGGGACCAAACGCGAATTATCGCCGAAACTAATTTGGGTAGCGAAGTTTTGCGCTTCGCTCAACAGCGGATCGTAAACACACCACCGCATCTTCGGGAACGTTTTCACGAGTTCAGTGCGCAGCCGTTCCCGCGTCGGCGAATGCGTTTCCTCAACCAGAAACGCCAGGCCAGCGCCTCCATCGGCCTGCATTTTGCCGCGCAAATCGGCCAGATATTTTTCGAACCCGGCATAATCGGTCGTCTTGCCATTCTCGGTAAAACGCCGCGCCCGCTCCGGATTATAAAGATCGTGAATCGCGGCCTGGGCGAACACATCGCTGCCGCCATTGCTGGCCGGGTGAAGCGGATTGCCGTCGAGCTTGATTGGACGT
>QHNU01000119.1 GCA_003218525.1 Verrucomicrobiota bacterium | reverse complement strand
TTGACCTTTGCCGTACATGAAATGGTACAGAATGAGGGACCGTTTGGGCGCGGTGAATAGTTGCGACAGGCGCACTTCGCGGACCGGTTTATCGCCAGCGGCCAGGTCAGCCGAACCTTCTTGAAAGATGTAATCTTGCTTTATCACGGCGCCGGTTGGAAGCGCGCGGCGCATTTCCGCTACTTGCTCACGTTGTCGCATTAGGGCGATCTCCGCCTGTTGAAGTTCCTGTCGCCGCTTCCGGTAATCGGCGGATTCACGACGATCAACGGTTTGTTGCAGGTCTATCCAATCAGCGCTCATAAACATTTCTCCTTTTGGCTCTTTTCTAAATTAGAGGATGGTCGGCGCAATTTTGTTCCGTCACAACCAGTCACGGCTGATCTCCGCAGTTGTGTTCTCTCATTTTTCGCGACATGAAAAAACTACGGCTCCTTAATTTAGGAGCTGATCCTAATCCAGATTCCCGCAGGGGGATTATGGGTGCGAAGGAATTGCTGCATGATCATTGCGGACGCCCGCTACAATCGTAAAGACAATAACCCCTCGCGTTGGTCGCGGCATTCGCAGCCGTTTGTACGCTCAACGCTTGATCCGTAGGGAATCGCTTTTGAGAAATTCGTCGAGCGACGTCGGGACGGTCGATGTCGGGCCGCCAGACGGAGCAGACGCTTTGCCGGCTCCTCCTTTTGTGTCCCTTTTTGGTGTCAAATCGCGCAGTTTCAGTGACTTGGTTTTCTTATCGTGAGACTTTTTTAATTCTCGATTCACGGCGGGAGGGAGTTCGTTGCGCGGTCGCGGCAAAAGTAACGCGGGCGTAACAGAATTGGCGAGCAACATACTCGTAATCTTCCAGCGTCAAGCGCTCCCGGTCGGAAAATCCGAAAAGCGGCGAGCCTGCAGCATTGGACTTACTGGTCGACAGCCCCGAATCGGGTCATGATCTATCCCATGCTCAAGGATCGGATCCCATCAGGGATGCACTGGCTGATGCTGCTGGTCACAGTGGGGTTGTTCGGATTGGTAGCGGCTTTCGTCGATCTGAAGCCGGTGGTGGATGAGAACTTTTTCTTCTCAACCAATGATCCTCAGTTCCAGCAGTCAAAAAAAATTGAACAGCATTTCCCATCACAGCCGGAGGTTATCCTGGCCGTGTCATCGCGGGACATTTCATCGGGGCGATATCTAGGTCGAATTCACAGACTCACCCAGCAGGTCGAGGACATTGAAGCTGTCACTTCGGTGAAAAGCGTCACTAATGGTCCGAAAAGTTTTCAGGATGCCGTGGCGAGTCCGTTTTGGAGTCGGCTACTGATCGCGAAGGACCGCAAGTCGACCAACCTGATCCTGTTCACCGAGGGAAAGGAGACGGAAAAAGTGATCAGACGCCTTGAACGGATCATACACGAATTGGATGACAAAGATTTTCGAATTCACATCGCTGGGCCGCCCTATGTGGTTGAAATGATCCGGCGCAGCCTGACACACGATTTTTGGTATTTTAGCCTCACTGCCGTCGTTTTATTTGGGCTGACGATGGCCGCGATGTTCCACTCGGCGCGTGTCTTTATAGGGATGCTCGCCACTTGCACGAGCGCGGTTTTGTTAACGTTGCTCGTCCAATCCATGTTTGGAAAAAAGATCGGCATCTTGACCGTTAATCTTGGCACGATCGTGTTCGTCGTGGCGCTATCGCACCTGGTCTACATGACCTTTAATTGGCAGACGCTGGCTGACCGCAAGGGGCGAATGGGGAAGGAATCGCCGGACCTCGCGACAGCCGCGCGCCGGATGACATTTCCGGCATCATTTTGGTCGATGGTTTGCGCCTCGTTAGGATTCGGTAGCTTGTTGATTGTTCAAGCCAAGCCGTTGCGTGAACTCGGGTTCGGCGGTGTGCTCGGGACGGTACTGGCATTCATTTGTGCGTACGTGATGTACCCCCCCTTCCTCCGCTGGGCCGTGCCGCGCGAGAGCAAACTGGTCGAGCAAGAACCTCCGCATTGGTTTTGGTCGCGCCGGTTCGGTCTCCTATCATTAGGTGTAATTCTGGTTAGCGCCATCCTGGGATTAGGTCTCACACGCGTAAACACCGATCCGAGTCTGCTCGATTATTTCAAACCGCATTCGGAGCTTCGCGACGGCCTGGAATACGTGGACCACAGCGGCGGCTCGAATCCCCTCACGCTTGTCGTGTCTTCCGCCGATGACAGCCCATTGAATACCGACGCTGCTTACCAGAAGATGTGGCGGCTGCACGGCGCACTCGAAAATTACAAGGACGTCGGAACGGTGATTTCACTTCCGACTCTCCTGGCCGAAGGCGATCGAACGCCGTTCTCCTTCCTGATCAGCTACGAGAAGATGATGGAGATGATGGAGCAGCCGAAATATGCGCGCGTCGCCAAAAGCTTTATCAACCGGGATCGCACCGAAACCGTTTTCCTGCTTCGAATGGTAGAAAGCCGTCGAGACAAACACCGGCTCGAAGTCGTCGATGATTTGCGTTCGACCGTACGAAAGTATGGATTCAAGCCGAGGCTGGTTGGTGGCATCTACCATTTGCAAGGACGTCTGGCCCAGCTTGTCGCTTCGAGTCTGGTGACTGGACTCTTCTGGTTGAATCTTGTGTTCATCCTTATTGCCTGGATTGTCGCCCGATCCATCCGCGGCGCGGTCGCAATGATCGTGAGCTTGACTCTCGTGCCGCTGTGCATGCTTGGTGGTATCGGCTGGTTGCATGTGCCGATGGATGTTATCTCCGCGCCGGCTACGAACGTCTGCATTGGCATTGCGATTGATTCGATGATTCACCTCGTTTTTGGTGTTCGTCGCGCGCAACGCGACGGAAAGAAAGGGTGGGCCGCTTGGGTGGCCGCGCGCGAAGAACAGTGGCGCGGGATCGTCTATTCTGACGTCATCATCGCCGCCGGCTTTGCCATCTTCGTCCTATCCGATTTTCCGCCAACGCAGCGTTTTGGTTTGGTTGTACTCGCCGGCTGTATCATCGACATTCTGGCTAATCTGTTCGTCTTGCCTCTGCTGGGAGGCGCGCAATGGAAAAAGAAATAACTGTCCGGTGAAGTACCCGATCAGCGCCCAGCTCAAACTGGTTTTCCTCGCTTCGCCTTATCTAATAATGAGGATTTCGCCGAAATGTATCCAAGCGCGATGACAGCGAGGGGGCGCGGCATCAGCCTTGCTACTGTTGAGCGCCGTTATGGATTTACTGGAATTCGGACGAAAGATCGTCGACACGATACTTCGTGATGCAGTTTGGCTGTTGCTCCTCTGCCGCGAATCGTGTGACGCGTCGTAGCGAACTCGCGCTGTAGTGGCTTTTTCCGACTGACTAGCGCCCGCCTCGGCCGGATCGATCTTCGGACGGGTTGTAGGCCTGAATAGTGTAATAAGCGACAAAACCGTCCGACCGCCGTTCAATGCTTTGGGGTTGGCCGAAAAATGCTTTGGCATTTCGCTGAGTGTAGAATTTATTGGGTGTCGCTTGCACGATATAAGCGGGCGGCGCGGTTAGGATGACGGCGCGGTTAAAGCGGAAAGCAAGCGCATCGGCTCCATATCCATGGCTAAACGGATCGGCCGTATCAGCTGTGGGAGCCCTGTTGATGCCCAGCTGATGACTCAACGATGAGCCAGGGCGCACTAGATAATAGCCGGTGCGCGGCCCGAGTGCGACATAATGTGAATCGTCGTGCCAAGAAGTGCGGAAACCGAGAGGGTGATTGTCAGCAAAGTGGGAGCAGCGAGCGGCCGAACTAACATAGTCATGCAACAATATCCTAAATTCTCGTTCTGCGCGCGAACCCTTGCGTTCGACAGGCTCCTACTCGCCTCTTATTAGGGATCGAGAACGACCTCTTTCGGTCTCCCGCATCGTATATACCCATCGCGGTAGCCTGATTACCCGACACGCCGTCACCACAGTCTTAACCCCGATCCTATTTTTCACGGTCGAGCGTGAATGATCGTGCTAGATCGCCTCCGAACAATTTGCAACTATCGGCCGCGCCCGCCACCGCCGTGGAAAGCGCCTCCGCCCACGCGCGAAAATCCACCGCCCCAATCGGGTGCGAAATGGTGCCCTCCGTAATAGAGGCGGTGGTGCCCCCCGTGTATGATAATATCGGTGTTATAATAGGGACCGAAGCCCCAGTAAGGTTCGCCACCGTAAAGATAGTCGCTGTAATACGGACTATAATCCGGGGCGTAATAGGAGGCGCTATATCCGGCTACATAAGAACCTCCATCGGCGCATCCAGGGAAACTTATGGCGACGACAGACACCAAGACCGCACTTATAAGAAGCATTACGCCGGACCGCGGGAATCGTTCATCCGGCAAATCCGTTTGTGTGGCATTGTTGATGTTTTTCGCTGAGAAATCCGTCTTCATGTTTCCTATTCGATCTTAAAGTCTGCTTCCTTGTCGAACAGCGCCTTGTCCTCTGGCGAAAGCCGCGCGTAAAGCACCCGCGTGGTGTAGCCGCCCATTAGTTTGCCATTCTTCAAGAACATCCAATCGGATACTTCGCGCGGAGCGAGCGTCACTCGCTGACCCAGCTGCACATTTTTCACCTCAAGCGGGCGATTATTAATCCGACCGTGGAAAATTTTCCCGTCATAGGTGATTTTGTTGATCCACAGATGCTCACATCTATCGGCATCGACGAAGCCTTTCTTGATCTCGAAGGTCGTATCGCCCGGCTTATTCGCGCGCAATGCCGCCATGAAAAAGCCGAGTGAACGCTGCGCGTGTTCCACCGCTCGTTCCATCGCCTTATCGGTATCCGTGACTTGCATGTAGCCCGGATGTCCGGGCGTTTTCGCACCGCGTCCTGCGAGGTGCGTAGTTTCCTCTTCTGCTGCCGGAAGGCCGATCGTCAGGGTAAATGAAACCAGCAACGCAACATAAAATATCTTCATAGTCTTTCTCGGAAAATGTTTGGCACCCCGTGTCAATGGCAGATTTCTTTTAACAGCGCAAGACCATACGAGGCGGCACCGGACAAGGACAAGGTTGTCTGGTGCGGCGGAAGAATAACCAGTGATAGTTCGGCACGACAGAGAAGGCCCTAAACGGCTCGGTTCGCCAGCGCATCGATCCGTTGCCATTCTGTCGGAGTTAAGGTAAGCGCCGCGGCCGCGACGTTTTCTTCCAAGTGTGCGACCGACGACGTCCCCGGAATTGGCAACATCACCGGCGATCGGTGCAGAAGCCAGGCGAGCGCGAGCTGGACGGCGCTCGTGTGATAATCTTTGGCGGCCGCTTCCAGCGCCTCGCCCTCCCGCAAACCTCTGCTTCCACCAATCGGCGACCATGGCATAAACGCGATTCCCTGTTTCGCACAGTAAATCAGAGTTCTTTCCCACTTTCGGTTAGTGATGTTGTACTGGTTTTGCACGCTTACGATGGGAAGAACTTTGCG
>QHNU01000118.1:1846-7790 GCA_003218525.1 Verrucomicrobiota bacterium | reverse complement strand
CGAGGCGTCGAGCATCGCGGCGGGACAAACCTTCGATGTTCAGGTCGGGGCGCAAAGCGCAAAAACGTATCCGGGGAAGGTGATCGCGACTTCGGAAGCCGTCTCACCGGATTCCCGGACCATGCTTGTGCAGTTGCAGGTGGATAACGGGAAAAATGAGATCCTGCCCGGCAGCTATGCCACGGTCCGCGTGCCGCAGAGCGCTTTAGGGAAGATTCTTATATTACCTGACAATACTCTCATATTTCGCGGGAAAAATCAGCAAGTTGGTGTCGTAGACGCCAAGGGCGTGGTGCAGCTCCGTGACGTCAAGGTCGGACGAGACTTTGGTATTCAGTCCGAAATCCTGAGCGGCGTGACTGAATCTGACAAAGTAATCGTCAACCCGTCCGATTCTCTTAGCACCGGAACAATCGTCCGCCTCACTCCAACAGTGGCTTCTTCTGCAGCACCGGCTTCTTCTGCAGCAACGGCTTCTTCTGCAGCACCGGCTTCTTCTGTAGCACCGGCTTCTTCTGTAGCACCGGCTTCTTCTGCCACGCCTGCTCCGGCGGCAAAAAAATGAAACGACAAAATTCCTATCAACAAAGAACAAGGAAATGGAGACGCTGAAAAATACGCTGCTTAAGCAAAGAACTATTAACCTCGCTGTCGTTGCACTCGTGAGCCTGCTTGGGGCATGCGCCACGACCGCTTCACCTCGCGCCGAAAACGTCCTCTTGTCAGCCGGTTTCAAAGCGAAGGTCGCGACCACCGTTAAACAACGGCAAGCACTCCAAACGCTGCCCGAAGGAAAGTTGTCGCCCGTTAGGCAGAAGGGAAAGACGTTTTACGTCTATCCCGACGCGCCGCACAATCAGATCTACGTTGGCAACAAAGCGCAGTATCAGGCCTACAAACATCTACGGGCGCAACACCGGGATTGGCCGGGCCCGATCGTGGTAGAAGATTACGACGCGACGGGAAACGAGGTACCAGTGAGAGAATTCTACGGATGGGCACCTTTTGACGAGTTCTAACTGAAGAAATCAACAGCCAACTACTCTATGAAAACGCCAACATTGCCTTCTACGGACCACGGGACGCTCGACACCACACTCCGTTTTCTCGAGATCTTCCGGAGCGACTACTACGCCGATGTGTCGCTGAGTCAGTGGCTGGCGTTCACACCCCACGAGCTGGTGCGAGCGCATCTGAACATCGACGAATCGCTTCTTAAGATAGTCCCGGCTCGCAAAACTCCAGTGGTAAAGGCCTGAACGGACGATCGCAGGAGAAGAACTTTGTGATCAAAGTAAAGCAACTCAGTTATGCGCTGTCATTGGTTGGGATCGCCTTTACGACGGGGTATTCGCAGGACACGGCAAGCGAATATGTAGCGCCGTCGGAAGCCGTTCCGAAGGGCGAAGCTCCCAGAATGAAGGTTCAATTGCTGAACCATGGAGAACCGACGAAACAATATGCGGTTATCTTCTACCAGGGAGACGAGGCTTTTTCCGGACTGCTGAAGTTTGCGGAGAAGTATCATATTACCAGCGCCCATTTCACCGCTATTGGAGCGCTGAATGGCGCGACGCTGGGATGGTTTGATCCACAGCGCAAAATGTACAAGAAGATTCCCATCCAGGGTCAGCACGAAGTGATTGGGATGAGCGGTGACATCGCGCTCTATCAAGGAAAGCCCGTTGTCCATACCCACATGGTGGTGGGGACCCCAGACGGAACAACGCGCGGAGGTCATGTTCTCGCCGCGTATGTATCCCCGACGCTGGAGGTAATGGTCACGGTAGATCCGGTAGCGATGCAGAAGCGTTTTGATCCGGACACGGATCTAACCCTAATTGAATAGGAGAATGTGGTGTTGAAATCGCCATGATCGCTCAAGCTCACATCCAGCAAACCAGCGAGCTTCCGAGCTGGCGTCTGCGGGACAAGGTGGCCGTGGTCACCGGCGCCGCCCGCGGGATCGGCCGCGCCACGGCCATCGCCTTCGCCCGCGAAGGCGCGGACATCATCGGTCTGGATATCTGCGCGCCGGTAGACCCGCGTTCCGGGGTTGAACCATCGACCCCAGAGGATTTGGAGGAAACCGGGCGACTGGTCCGGCCGGGCGGACGCCGCTGGATGGGCATCAAGCTCGATCAGCGCGACCTGCCTGCCTTGCGAGCCGCTGCCGTTCGAGGCGAACAGGCATTCGGCCACATCGACATCTTGTTCGCCAATGCTGGCATCCAGAGCTTCCATCCGTTGCTCGAGATGGAGGATCCAGACTGGCAAATCACGATCGATGTCAACCTGCGGGCACAGCTAACGCCGTCCGGACCTTTGCGCCTTATATTGTGAAGCGCGGTGGCGGACGCATCATCTTGACCTCCTCGACCCAAGGGCAGCACGGAACGAAGTACGGAGCTTCCTACTCGGCATCGAAATGGGGAATTATCGGCTTGATGAAATCAGCGGCGTTGGAGCTCGGACCCTATAACATAACTGTAAATGCCGTCATTCCCGGTCTGATCGACACGCCACTGACCCGCCATAAGGAGCGTTACGCGCAAGTGCTCGAAGACGTCGGCAAATCATCGGCGGGATCGTCCAAAGACGAGGAAGAGGCCCGAAAGATTCTCACCGCTAAGACACCGCTTGGCGTGCCTTGGATCGAGCCCGGAGATGTCGCATCGGTGGTCGTCTTCCTTGCTTCTGATGCTGCGCGCATGGTTTCGGGTGCGACCTACGATGTTACCGGGGGCGACAGCGCTCATTACATGGCATGAACGAATTGCCAACAGAGTTTTCGAGTGACTGAAAGGCGGGCTATTAAATCATGACAAAGACCGAGATGCGGCCGGGCGACATCGGGGTTCGCGACCTGCTGCTTAACGGGTTGACATTTTCGTCGAGGGCGGTCGATGCGATCAGCTTTCTCACCCTGGGCAAAGTTTTCACAGCCTTCATGACCGGGAACATCGCTTTTTTGGGTTGCGGCTCGCAGGCGCCGGTGGACCCGGTTGGGTAGCTATCATGGTCGCCATGGCCGCATTCTCGGTGGGGGTCTATCTAGGGACGCGGATTGTTAAGCCGAGAGGTCGCGGCGGTTCGGGTGTGTGGCCCCGCCGAGTGACGGTTACCCTGGGTCTGTCGCTGCTGGGGCATGCAGGTTTCCTGATCCTCTGGCTCGCGGTTGGCGGGCAGCCGTCCACAGGCGTCGCGCACGTTCTCCTCGGTTTGTGGGGGGTCGCGATGGGGATGCAGAGCACTGCGGTCCGATCGCTCCATGTTGAGGGGGTGTACACGACCGCAGCGACTGCGACGTTCATATTCGTTATGGGCGACTTCGTTAATTGGTCCGAGTCGGCGGAAGAGAGATGGCGGCTTTGGCGCGTGCTCATCTCTTTGCCCCTCGGTGCACTCACGGGAGGCTTGCTCTTGGTCCACGCCCACATTTATGCCCCGGTCCTGCCCCTTGTCGCCACAGTCCTCGTGGTAGCAACCGCGACGCTCGCTTTTCGGGACCGCGACCGGCGGCCGATCCTCTGAGCTGGCCGGCGCGAATTGAGATTTGCATGACCGGTAAGGTCGACTGATCCAGAGAAATTCTAGTGGCAAAAAACTTCAAAGACCTGTCTGAACAGGAAATCCTGGCGCTGGCAATTTCGTCCGAGGAAACGGATGCGCGCATTTACGCAGACTTCGCTGCGGGATTAAAAGCCGATTACTCGGCAACCGCCCAAATCTTTAAGGAGATGGAGGCTGAAGAGGATGAGCATCGCCGCGCACTGATTGAGGAATACCGTCGCCGTTTTGGAGAGCACATCCCTTTGATCCGTCGAGAAGACGTGAAGGGATTCGTGCACCGCAAACCGGTGTGGATGATCCGGCCGCTCGGAATCAAAACAGTTCGCCGCCAGGCCGAGATAATGGAAACAGAAACCCGGCGTTTCTACGAGCGCGCGGCTGGTAAAGTCAGCGACGCGTCAACGCGGAAACTACTCGGAGATTTAGCGGAGGCGGAGCGGAAGCATGTCACCTTGGCTGACAACCTCCAACAGAAACACCTGACTCCGAAAGTCGAGGCGAAAGAGGATAAAGCCCATCGCCGATTATTCGTTCTGCAAATTGTGCAGCCTGGGCTGATTGGACTAATGGACGGCTCGGTTTCAACCCTTGCGCCGGTTTTTGCGGCAGCCTTTGCAACCCAGAACAGTCATGCCGCCTTCCTGGTGGGCCTCGCCGCTAGCGTTGGAGCGGGAATTTCCATGGGATTCGCTGAGGGCGTTTCTGATGACGGCAGTCTGACCGGCCGTGGCAAACCTCTGCTTCGTGGGTTTGTCTGCGGGTTGATGACCACGGCAGGAGGAATCGGTCACACGTTGCCGTTTTTGATTCCGAATTTTCGGACCGCTACGTCCGTTGCTGTTGTGGTCGTGGCGATTGAACTCCTGCTCATCAGCTGGATTCGAAAGCGATATATGGACACGCCGTTTCTCCGTGCCGCTTTTCAAGTGATTGTCGGAGGAGTGTTGGTCTTTCTGGTCGGGATCTGGATTGGAAGTTCTTAATCGTCTGAATGCGGCCGTGTATTGCATCGGCGGTCTGCCTCCTTCGCGAAGGGTAGAGCGAGCCAACGGACACCGCCGTTCCTTGTTTTGTAAGGCGGCGATTCGGACCGCCGGATTCAAGTATCTTTCTAAAGAGAGAGTATTGACTAGCTCCGATGTAGGAGGCAGAAATCTCACCAATGCGCGATGGCGGCAACGTCCCCCTGAGCTGTAGATTGGGTTATGGAAGAAAAGCTCTCTCTCAGTAGATCGACACTGTTTTGGTTCACCATGCTGAGTCCGCTAACTGTCTGGGTTTTCGGATTGCTGGGCTCGCTCTTTGTCAGCCAGTGATTCGAACATGAAACGAACAAGGCTGATGCAACAGGCAAGCACATTTATTCTTCGAAGGCTGCCTGAGCTGCCCGCCCAGAACGTCATGACCGTCCTCGCAAGCGCTGACTGACTTGCCTTGTCAGGAAGCTCTCACCCCATCGCGAGCGTACCCGACACTTGCTCCACGGTTCCTTTTTCTGAAGCTACTGCGGATCGATTTCTGCCAACCGAGTTCATAACAAAGGTGCCGCTTCCACGAGGGCGACTGTCCGGTCATGAACAATGCCCGTCACCATTGCCGTCTTGAGCAGGACTCGTCGCATTAATCAGAAAATGACTGGAACCGAGCGCGCTGGAAATATTTCTCAAAGGCGCAGCGATGATGACTTGGAGCTGCGCACGATGATGCGACTATTTAGCCGCTACTTCTCGAGGCGATTCGATTGAAATGATGCGTCCCTGTAATCGCGAACAACTGGATTTTTCGTTTAATTCGCGACTCATTGGTCATTATGCGAATTGTCTCCCTACTGCCAGCGGCCACAGAAATTGTTGGCGCACTTGGCTTGCTCGACCAAATGGTGGGTGTTTCGCATGAGTGCGATTATCCGCCCGAAGTGAGTCGGCGGCCGCGCGTGACCCACTGCCCGATCCATGGCGCTAATCTCTCGAGTGCGGCAATTAACGAATGGGTGCGGGAAACGCTCCATGACAACGGCACACTCTATACTATTGATGAGCCGCTTCTACGCCAGCTGCGACCAGACGTGATCCTTACCCAAAAACTGTGCGATGTCTGCGCTGTCGGCTATGACACGGTCGCTGGGCTGGCTGCGACTTTGCCGGGGCCGCCACGGCTAGTGAATCTCGAGCCATCGAGTTTAGCCGGCATTTTCGATGACATCCGAGCTGTGGCCGACGCGTGCGGCATTTCTGATCGTGCAGAGGAATTACTGGTGCAATTGAGAGCGCGAGTGGAAGCGGTTCGCTCCCGGGCGGAATCGAGTAGACGTCGTCCGAGTTGCTTTTTGATGGAGTGGGTCCATCCGCAGTTTTGTGCCGGGCATTGGGGG
>QHNU01000118.1:0-1680 GCA_003218525.1 Verrucomicrobiota bacterium | reverse complement strand
CTTCGAAGCTTTCCTGAATTCGATTCTCTTCCGGCAGCGCGCAAAAATGGCGTTTATATCGTCGATGCCACTGCTTTCTTCGCCCGTCCCGGTCCACGGATTGTGGATAGTCTCGAGCTGCTCGCCGGGATTCTGCATCCGGAGGAGTTTCCAGAGTTTATATCGCGTGGCTTAAAGGATAACCACGTCGTACGGGCAGAGGTAACACTGGAACTCCGAAGATGAAATGCGAATCGGTGTGCGCATTTGCATCCAATTGCATTTCGTTACTTGATTCCGATAACCATCGAATCGGGGCCGACCAGGCGCTCGACACGCGTTTGCCGGAAACCAGCTTCAGTCATCCAGGCCTGGCAATCAGCGCCGGTGAAATCGAATCCGCCGGGAGTCTCGATCAACATATTTAAACTCATCAGGAGTCCCAACGCATTCTCGCGGCGGTCGTCGTCGATTAGCGCTTCGTAGACAATAAGGGCGCCGTCGGCCGGCAGCGCTTCATAAGCTTTACCCAGCAGCATCTTTTTTTCTTCCAGATTCCAATCGTGCAAAATGTGACCCATCACGAGAACGTCGGCACGCGGTAGCGGATCGGTAAAAAAGCTTCCGCCACAAAACTTCAGCCTCGCAGCCAACCCGTGTTTGGCGACGTATTTTTCGAAAATGGGACGAACTGCTTCGAGGTCATAGCCGGTGCCGGTAATGTGTGAATGGGCGAGAGCGACTTGGACCGACAATGCACCTTGCGCGCAGCCGATATCGCCGAACGAGTTGTAATCTTTCCATGGAAATTGCTCTGCGATCGCCATCGCCGCGCTGAGACTGATTCCGGTCATCGCGCTGAGAAAACTCTCGAGCGTTTCTGAGTCCGCATAGATTTTCTCGAACGGATTCCCGCCGCTTTTGGCTTCATTTTGCGGCTTTCCTGTGCGCAAAGCTTCGGTTAAGTCGCCCCAAAATGGGTAGAGTCGCGCGTTCGCCATCTCGAGAATGCCGCCGGCATAAGTCGGTTTCGCGTGGTCGAGGAACAAGTCCGTCTCCGGCGTGTTCCGATATTTTTCATCCTCTCGCTCGATCATGTGCAGCGCCACCAAAGCGTCGAGAAAATCACGGATGCTGCGCTGATGCAGCCCTAGGCGACAGGCGATTGTGTTTGCATCAAGTGGTCCCTTCGCCAGCTCAGTGAAAAGGTCGATCTCGATCGCACTGAGCAAAGTTTTCGATCCCCAGAAGCCGAGACCGAGCTGTATGATCCCTTCGGGCGTAATTTCTTTCGTCATGGCATGACCCTTTATCACACGAAAGACCAATTGGGCGGAAGCTTTCGTGTTCAGTCGCATTGTCGTTGTTCGTATAAGGGCGCGATTCAACCGCGCTGGCTAAATAACTTGTTTAGTTCGTCGGAACGAGCAGCATCGGCAAAAGCTTTGAAAGATCCGCTGGCGAGACTTCGAGCAGCGCGCATAAAGGCGCTCCATGCTACCAGGGTCAAGCCCGAGCCGACCGAAATACGTCGTACTCCCAAATCCGAAAGTTGCGACATGGATAGGTGGTGGTTGAAGCTCGACACCAGAACATTCACCGGTTTCGGAGCAACTGCTCGGACAATCTCCGCGATCTCTTCCGGTTCACTCACACCTGGCGCATAAAGGCAATCGGCACCCGCCGCTGCATAAGCGACGA
>QHNU01000117.1 GCA_003218525.1 Verrucomicrobiota bacterium | reverse complement strand
GTCAACGGTGTGCGCGCGAAGACACCAAGCTGGACGAATTCGTAAGCGCGCGGGTTCATAGTTCGACGTTATTGTTGCCGGCGGCGAAGTCGAACACGGCAAAACCGCACGTAAACCCTCTGAGGGCTCCGGCTGCTTGTTTGATGATTTCGCGAGCGTATCCTGCCCATCGTGGAACGTCGTCTCAGTGCGATTCTTGCCGCTGACGTGGTGGGATACAGCCGCCTCATGGGCAGCGATGAAGCCGGCACACTAGCCCAGCTCAAACAACTCCATTCCGAGATCATCGAGCGCAAAATCACTGAACATCGCGGGCGAATTGTGAAGGTTACGGGCGACGGCTTGCTGGCGGAATTTCCCAGCGTCGTGGGCGCAGTGGCGTGCGCTGTGGACATGCAACGCAACATCAAAGCGGACAGTCGCAAGCTCGCGCCTGAGCGCCGACTTGAATTCCGTATGGGCGTGAATCTCGGCGACGTCATTGTCGACGGCGAGGACATCTATGGCGATGGGGTGAATGTGGCGGCGCGCCTGGAGGGCGTGGCAATCCCCGGAGGCATCGCTGTCTCTCAATCGGTGCGCGATCAGATCGGAAATCGGCTCGAGCTGGCGCTGGAAGATCGCGGCGAACTGCAGCTTAAGAACATTGAGAAGCCGATCCGCGTTTACAATATTCTACTCGAGGAACCACATTCCGGCGCGATGCCTTCAGCGAAACGAGAGAAACCAACGATTGCGGTCTTGCCATTCGCCAACATGAGCGGCGACCCGGAGCAGGAATACTTCAGCGACGGAATCACGGAAGATATCATCACCGACCTGTCCAAGATTTCAGGACTGTCGGTGATGGCGCGCAACACCTCCTTCTCCTACAAAGGCAAGGCCGTGAAGGTGCAGACGGTCGGCAAAGAGCTTGGCGTCGACTTCATTGTCGAGGGCAGTGTGCGCAAAGCCGGCGCGCGCGTCCGCGTCACCGGCCAGCTGGTCAACAGCAGCGACGGCAGTCATATCTGGGCGGAACGTTTCGATCGCGACCTCACCGATATCTTCGCGATCCAGGACGAGATCACTCACGCTATTGTGGGGCAGCTAAAAGTGAAGCTACTGCCGCAAGAAAAGGAATCGATCGGCCAGGCCCCGACCGAGAACGTGGAAGCTTACACCTACTACTTGCGAGGCCGCGAGTTCCTCTACCGCCACTCAAAACGCTACTACGAGCTCGCCCGCCGCATGTTTGTCAAAGCGGTTGAGCTCGATGCCAACTATGCGCGGGCCTATGCGGGAATCGCTCATTGCGATGCCTGGCTCTACATGATGTATCAGGCCGACATTCCGCTCCAACAGATCTTCGAGACCTCAGCCAAGGCGCTGGCGCTGGACAATAACCTGGCCGAAGCGCACACCGCCCGCGGAGTAGCACTTTCCGCAGCCCGCAAGTTTGAAGAAGCCAATGTCGAGTTTGAGCGGGGACTGACGCTCGACCCAAATTCCTTCGAGGCCCACTTCCTCTATGCGCGTCCAGCTTTTCAGCAGGGCAAGATCGCGCGCGCCGTCGAGCTCTTGCAGCGCGCGGCCGAGATCAATCCAGCCGACTACAGACCGCCGGCGCTGATGATTCACATGATTCGTTCTCTCGGACGCGAGGAAGAAACTAAAGCCGCCGCGCGCAAAACGGTCGAGCTGGCCGAGCGCGAGCTTATCGTCAATCCCGAAGATCCCCGGCCTGCCATCGCCGGCGCTCTCGCGCTGCTCGAGCTAGGTGAAAAGGACCGGGCGAAAGACTGGACGACGCGGGCTCAGGCCATCGAGCAGGAAGACCCGGTAGCAATATACAACATTGCGTGCGTCTACAGTCATCTCGGAGAATATGACGCGGCTTTCGATCTGCTGGAGCGAGTGATTCGCAGCGGACGCCCGTTCTGGAGAGACTGGATCGAGAACGACTCGGACCTTGACCCGCTGCGGAATCACCCGCGCTACCTGCAGTTCGTCGCGCTGCTCAACGAACGCATCCCGCAGACATAGAAGTCGCGTGCGCAATGCGTAAGCTGGGGGCAGACCGGCCGCTTTGTTCTCGTCGTCACATCGAGCTGGACGACTTCGTAACTGCGGGCGGTCATAACGCTAAAAAGAATGGCAGTTAGCAGCTGCTAAATCGAGCCGGTACGCATCGAGAGAAAGGGAAGCTACTGCAAAAAGTGAGGACTGACTCCGTTCTGCCCCCTGCTCCTGCTCATCGGCAACTGAGCGACTGTCGTGTTCTTAATTTTTCGTGTGCGACAAAAACATTCCAAATAACAGGAAACCTCAAGAAAGCCGATCATCATCATGGTCGGCTGGGATGTGCGCGTCAGGTTCTCGCCGACCGCTCTAAATGCGATGCGATCAGATCGATTTCGCCGCGTTTTAATATCGGCTGCTGATTTCGGATGTAACGCGCCAGGCGATGTGGCGTAAAGACGCGCGTGTCCGTGTCGCGCCAATCATCTTTGATGCGCCATTCACCGACGAACACAACAAGCGGTGTTACCCACTCACGTCTGCCGCAGTTCTCTTCGATCAGTCGACTTACAGCCGCAGCATTTGCACGCGCTTGCTTGATGCAGTCTCGTCTTCGGGAAAGCCACCCACAAACAACCCTTCCCCGTTTTGAAAAGTGATTTCGCCTTTGCCGCTGCGGAACTTCGTTTCGATAGCGAATACGCCGCCAGGTCCGACGAGAACGTGGTCCACATTGAAATTCTTGCCGATGATGTCGTGAACGGGTTTGTAGCCGTCAGTCCGCAGCTCTTCGAGTGTGTCGGCGACGTGTTGCTCACCGCGTTCACCTCGATTCAGCCGCCGCGCCACTGGAATGAGGCGTAGGAACGATATAGCGGCACCGCCGGTCACCACGATCGCAACGCAAAGCCAAAGACGCGGTGCAGGTCCGGCATGCGTCACCTCCTGAATCTGCTGAATGACGTAAATGAACCAGAAGAGAAACGGCAAGAAGACGATTGGAGGCAAATTCTCGTCGACGAGGGTCTCTCGCTTTCTACGCAGCGATTCGCCAGCTCGGCGGTGCACTTTAGGCAATCTCAGCTTGGGTTTGTTCTGGAACATGCATCGAATCGCTGCGAGTTTTGTGCCATCCCATACCGCTGTAAGTCTTGTGATCACTTCTAGTGAACGGCTATAAGCAGGAGCACGATGAGCTTCCCGAAACAAAACGAGATCGAATTGCCGCTATTGAAAGCATTGCATGACCTTGGCGGTAAGGCGGAGCCGAAGGAGCTCTACCCGCGCCTCGCGAAGATTTTCACTCAGCTGACCGAGGAAGTTTTAGCTGCGCGACTGCCGAGCAGTCCTTCCACGTTCCGCTGGCACAATTTAGTTCAGTGGAGTCGGCAAAGGTCCTTACCCGGATATGGAGTGACTAGGTCTCCGGTTTTTCAGGGAGCAATTATGCCCTGCGATCGTGAATGGTCGCATGATCAAAATGCACCCATTCACTCTCGCACCGCAACCACTCGAATGCTTTAAGCATTCGAGCTAATCTGAGCCGTATCCCTACTCCGTGCTGCCTGCTCCTTCCTCTCAATGCCGCGGCTCCGGTAGATAAAAGAAAAGAATCCCGAGAATCGCATAGAGCGAGAGAAGTTGGACGCCTTCGATCCAGTTGGTTTCGCCGTCTCCGCTGATCTGAAAGAGGATGTAGACCGAAGCCACGACCGCGCAAACTTCCGGGAGCGAGAATTCCAGGTCCATTCGCCGTCCAAGAAGATAGGAGAGAAAAATCAGCACCGGGGCGACGAAAAGCGCGATTTGCAGACTGGAACCGATCGCGATGCCGACGCTCAGGTTCATTTTGTTTTTCATCGCCATCAGAATGGCGGTCGAGTGCTCGGCCGCGTTACCCACAATCGCGACCACGATAACGCCGATAAACACTTCGGTCAGACCAAGGGAGTGCCGGACGTTTTCGATCGTGCCGACGAGAAACTCCGAAAGCAGGGCGACGAAGGAGGTAGCGATGAGCAGGATGGTTACTGCTTTGCCGCTCGACCATTCCCTGGCTGTTTCCTCCACATGTTCCTCACCGCATTGGAAGAAATATTTGTGGGTCCCGAGCGAGAAACCGAGCACGCAGAAGTAGGTCAGAAACAGGATGACGGCGATGCCTACCGAGAGTTTCTGCTCAACCAACGCGCTCCAGCCAGCGGGACTGGAATAAGCGGTCAGGTGAAAAACTGTCGGGATGATGAGACCGATCGCGGCCAGCGAGAGCGAGACGACGGAAGTGCGCGCGCCGGCGCGGTTGAAATACTGTTCTTTGTATCTCACGCCGCCGAACAGAATGGAGAGGCCGAGCACCAGCAGCACGTTGCCGATGATCGACCCGGTAATGGAGGCTTTCACGACATTGGTCAGGCCTTTGGCGAGCGCAATCCCGGCGATGATCAGCTCGGCGGCATTCCCGAAAGTGGCATTGAGCAATCCGCCCAGGCCTTCTCCGACGCGGGCGGCAAGCGCTTCAGTGGCGCGCCCGATCCAGCCCGCGACCGGAATGATGCCGAGAGCGGAGCAAACAAAGAGCGCAGTCGGACTGATACTTCCCGGCCAGAAACGCAGAATGATCGCGAGCGGAACGAAGATAAGGAGCCAGTCGAGAGACGGTTTAACTTTCAGACGTCTGAGAATTTCACGATTTATCCCTGCTAAGTCGACGAAATTTGTGGATACGACTGCCGAGTATCGACCTCTGAACGCCGGTCTGGGCGGGACAATTTCCTGACCGGCTCGGGTACCGCTGCCCGTCATCACCGCGCGGATCGACCGTTTCATCGCCACAGGCGGCACAGGCCCTTATCCGGATAAGGAGTGAGTAAGGCTCAAATCTTCGCGAGGGATTCTGCAGTCGGCCACTTTCTCGTCAACTTCGTCGGCACTGTGGTCCCGCGGTTGTTTTAGCAAAACATCCGTAGACAAATCCTACCGCTAAAGAAGGTGTCCGTTCCCGGGTGGCACGATCACTGCCGCTTTCCAGGGGCGGTCGCCAGGCAGTTATCTCCGAAGTGCTGCAGCACGATATCCAGATCTTTCTGATCAGTCGTCCCATCGTTATTGAAGTCGAAC
>QHNU01000116.1 GCA_003218525.1 Verrucomicrobiota bacterium | reverse complement strand
GAAACAGCGCAAAAAATCGATCCGCAGAACCCGAATATCGCGCGTAATGTCCTCTTCACGAATACGGCCATGCGTCGCTGGCCGGAAGCTTCACGGGTGGCCGAACGTTTCCGCGCCATGGCGCCAGCCTCTCTCGTCGCCAAGATTCAAAGTGGCTACGTCGATTTTTGGTGGAAGGGCAACACCGCTCTCTTGAAATCGCTCGTGAGTGGAATCCCCGCAGCGACCGATCCCGATGGCGTTATCACGTCGGTAAGATGGGAGGTCGCGATGATTAATCGCGATTACGCGGAAGCGAGACGCGTTCTCGATTCTTCGCCGCTGACGGAATTTTCCTACACAAACGCCGGTGCAACACCCAAAGGCTTTTTGCAAGCGTTGATCCTGTTCGCGCAAGGTGATTCTGGTAATGCGCAAAAACTATTCGCCGCGGCTCGGCCTGCTTTCGAAAGCGCGGTGAGAGAAGCGCCGGCCAGCGCCGACCGGCACGCGAATCTCGGGTGGCTCTATGCCTTCATGGGTCGCAAAGAAGATGCGATTCGCGAAGGGCGTAGGGCGGTTGAGCTAAAACCGGAATCGAAAGACGCTGTCGATGGTGCGATCATGAATTCCTATCTGGCGCTCATTTACGTCCGCGTCGGCGAGAAAGAACTCGCTTTTCCACTGATTGAACGTTTGCTCAAAACGCCAGGCGCGGTGGACAGCGTTGATTACAGCATCACTGTAAATGATCTGAAGTATCGCTGGGAATGGGACCCGATCCGCAAGGATCCGCGCTTCGACCAGATCCTCGCTTCAGCACTCAAACCTTAACGAGCGTCGTTATGCCTTAGCTGGCAAAGGCTGACCAGTTTCCGCGCCTCCAATATTCTCTTTTGCAAGGCCGCAGTCTCGTTAAATCGCGAAGATCGTGATAAAGAGGATCTCGTGCCGCCGGAACTCGCTTCAGACGTGAAGTTGGAAATTGGGCATGTTCTCTTCATTGATATCGTCGGTTATTCCAAGCTGCTCATCCACGAACAAGCCGGGCAGTTGCAAAAGCTTCGCGAGATCGTTCGCGCGACCGAGCAATTCCGCGTCGCCCAAACCGAAGGCAAACTGCTGCGTTTACCCACCGGTGACGGCGGGGCGCTCGTTTTTCGCACGACTCCCGAAGCGCCTGTCGCGTGCGCCGTCGAAGTCAGTAAGGCGTTGAAAAATCATCCCGACCTTCAAGTTCGGATGGGGTCCACAGTGGGCCGGTTCAGGAGGTGACCGATTTAAATGAACAGGCAAATATCGCCGGCGCCGGGATCAATGTCGCGCAACGAGTGATGGATTGCGGCGATGCCGGCCACATTTTGTTGTCCAAACGCGTCGCCGACGACCTCGAACATTATCGGCGGTGGCGACCACTCCTGCACGACTTGGGCAGTTGCGAAGTCAAACACGGCGCAACCCTTGGGATCATCAATCTCTATTCAGATGAGATCGGTAATCCGGAACCGCCAAAAAAATTCAAAGGTGACTACTCGCGCGAGGAAAAACCGACCGCGCCCGCACCGGCTTTCCGCAAGTCGATCGCGGTCCTGCCGTTCGAAAATTTGAGCGAAGATAAAGCGAACGCTTATTTTGCCGACGGAATCCAGGAAGAGATCCTGACCAGACTCTCACGGATCGCTGACCTGAAAGTCATCTCGCGCACTTCGACCCAACGCTTCAAGAATTCGCCCGACACCATTTCCCAAATCGCGAAGCAACTCGGCGTTGCCAATATTGTGGAAGGCACGGTTCAGAAAGCGGCCGACCAGGTCCGGGTCAATGTTCAACTCATTGATGCAGAGAACGACTCACATCTTTGGGCGGAAAGGTACGATCGCAAGTTGACCGACATCTTTGCGGTCGAGACTGACATCGCCGCCAAGATCGCCGAGGCGCTGCAAGCCAGGCTGACCGGCGCGGAACGGCGCGCGATTGCTTCGCAGCCGACAAAGAACACCGAGGCATATCAGCTTTATTTGAAAGGCCGATATCATTGGAGGAGTTTGTTTGCTCCTGGCTACGAAAAAGTTCGTGATTATTTTCAGCAAGCTGTCGAGCTCGATCCGAATTATGCCCCGGCTTATGCGGGCCTCGGTTTATATTATTCATTTGGCGCGGCCAACGGCATCTTACCGCCGCCCGAGAATTGGCCGCTGGCGGAGAACGCGCTCAAGAACGCACTGGCTCTGGACGACACCCTGGCGGAAATCTATAACCCGCTCGCAGGGGTCGAACTTTATTACAAACGTGACTGGCCTGCAGCGGAATACGCCTTTCGTCGCAGTATGGAATTGAATCCCAACTTTGCCGATACTCCGCATCATTACGCACTTTGCCTGGCTCTGTTCGGACGCAACGAGGAAGCGGTCGCGCAGATGGACCGCGCCACCGAATTGGACCCATTCTTCCCCGGGCTCAATCTGCACCGGGGCAGACTCTTCTTTTTTCTGCGCGATTATGATCGTGCGGTAAATGAATTTGCCAGGACTCTGGAGCTGCACCCCGGCTACCCTACTGCGCACGAATGGTTCGGAGACGCTTGTGAGAAAAAAGGAATGAGCCACGAAGCCATCACCCAATGGTGCTCAGCCTTAACGTTAAACGGCGAATCCGAGCACGCGAGAATTCTGGAACAAACTTACGCGGCATGCGGATTCGACGCTGCGGTTCGCGCCTCGGCGCAAAAACAGTTGCTACGATTGAATGAAAAAACGGCGCGGGGCGACTACGTCCCTGCCGCGCATTACCTGATGGTTTATGTCCGCCTGGGCGATAACGAAGAGGCGTTCTCTTGGCTGGCAAGGACCGTGGAGGAACGCAATTGGTTAGCGCTGCAAATCAAAGTGAACCCCATCCTCGACCCCCTGCGGAGCGATCCCCGTTTCGAAACGCTGCTTCAGAAAACCTTTGCCGAAACACAGTAAAGATCGAGATCGCTGTGAGCTTATGATGCCGCGATCCGCTTCACGATTGCTTGGAAGCGCGGATGATTGCGAACACTCTCGAAATCCGGGTCGTGCGTAATCCAGTCTCCCACCGCAACGCCCGCCTCAATTGCTCGTTCGAGCCCATCGAGAGCACGTTCAGATTGGCCTAGCAGCGCCAAATTACATGCGGCATTGTACAGAATTAACGGGTCACTCGGCGCCAATGTCATCGCCTGCTCGGTCCATCCCTTCGAACGCTCCGTTTCTCCGAGCCTGATTAGGACGCTGGCACCTAGGCTGTATGGGCGCGCTTCATCGGGAGTGAGCTCGAGATATTTTTCGATCGCCTCGACTGCGAGTTCGTTGGCGCGGCGAGCTTCATCTTGACGTCCCAGCTGGGTCAGTGCCTGTGCCATCAAGGTGCGCGATTCGTAATCTTCGGGCCGCGCACCTTGCGCTTTCTCAAAGAGTTTAGCGGCCTTCTCGATATCGCCGCTTTCGAACAACACCCGACCGTAAAGGTAGTAGGCGTCGAAAACAGTGGGATCTAATTCGATCGCTCGATCAAAGGCAGTTGCGGCCTCCGCGTAACGTCGCTGAATGGCGAGCGCCTGACCGGCGGAAACATACGCCTCGGCTAAATGCGGCTCGAGTTTCAACGCGTGCTCGCTCGCATGCTGGGCCTCTTCCAGATCCCTGGGCTTCCGTCCCCACCGAAAGAGATCCACGTAAGTGTTGGCCAACCCCGCCCAGGCGGCAGCAAACTCAGGATCAATCTTGACCGCTCGCTCGAACATCTGTCGCGCGAACTCGACGCTCTGACGCGTCCATTTGTGAAAAAGCTTACGCCCGCGAAGATAGAATTCGTACGCTTCGACACTCGTCGTGGATGGCTTAAGAAAACGGCATTCTTCCCGCTCGGTGAGCGCGAGACCGAGCGCCTCGACAACGCGGCGGGCGATTTCGTCCTGGATCGCGAAGATGTCTTCGATCTCGCGATCGAAGCGCTCTGACCAGAGCTGGTAACCGTTCCCCGCGTCGACCAGTTGGACGCCGACCCGGACACGCTTTCCAACCTTGCGAATGCTACCGTCGAGAAGAGTCTCTACTGCGAGACGCTGCCCGATCTCGCGCGCGTCCAGGCTCGCTCCGCGAAACGCGAAGCAGGATGTGCGGGCTGGGACGCGGAGGCCGCCGATCTTGCTGAGGGCGTTGAGTATTTCCTCTGCAACACCATCACTGAAGTGTTCCTGGTCGCCTTCCGCGCTCAGATCGGCGAATGGCAAGACCGCGATCGAGCGGATTTTCCCCTTTCTTTGCTCGCCACGCTGCGTCTTTGTTTCTGCGTCGGAGACTGAGCGTGTTGTCGCACTGTCCTCTACGGTAACGGCGTAAAGACCGATCGAACCCACCCCTTTTAGGGTCTTATCACCCAACGGCTCGAAACGGAATCCCTCGCGACCGCGTATTTGACGCCAGACATCTTCGCTGATCACCACTTGGCCAGGATCGACTGCTGCTTCGATCCGCGCCGTCGCATTGACGCCATCACCGTAGAGGTCGCCATCGAAGTCCACCGCGACATCGCCAATATGGACGCCGATGCGCAGATCATGCACGCGACCGCTTTTGGCTGACTGTTCGGCATACTGTTGGCTCAATGCAGCTGCTGCGCGCACGGCCAGTTCTGTGCTCGGAAATTCGGCGAGAACCGCATCGCCTAAGAATTTGACGACTCGACCTTCGTAACGCTGGACGGTGCTGCGCGAGAGCGCTTGCAGGATCTCCACGAGCTGCAGCGCTCCGCGCTCGTCCTCCGCCGCGCGTGCACTGTAGCCTGCGATGTCAGCGAACCAGAGTGCGACGAGATGATGGTGTAAAGACGTTTTTGGCATTCGAACTCCGGCAAGATCAAGTATGCATGGCGTCTACACCGGAGCAACAGAGGGGAGCGGCTGGTGCGGGCCGTCCTTGTTCGTTCACATTCGTGCCGCGTTCGCCCAACCGAGAGTCTGGTAATCGCAACGCTGTAACGCTTCAGCAGTTCAACGGCGGGCAGGGTGAACGTTAATAGTTTGGATGCGACCCAGTCACCTCGCCCCGTTACACGTACGACCCTATTTCGTTTTCGCGGCGCGCGTAACCGCCTCATCTTTCCGATATGGAATGTGGCAGCAATTTGATGATCATTGTCATCGCTGCCAGTCGCCTGCTCAGTGAAGGTAGCCTCATGAATGAACGGACAAACACGATAGATCAACGAGAGAACGAGTACGAGTCAACTTACGCGCTTCTGATTCACTCGGAAGAAGAAAGCCGCAACGTGTTCGAGATGGTCATCTATCCACTCTTGATTCTAGGCCCGATCATCGCGGTCTGGCAGTTCACGCAGCAACCGGTCAACATTCCGGCAACTGGGCTGAAAGGAGCGGGCTGCGTCGCTTTTGAGGTTTCGGCCAGAACAACCAGCAGAAGCGAATTTGACACCCTCCTGGGAGATCGACTTGCCGAAATCAAAGGGTAAAAGGAGCCATTTTTCCACGCGCTCGCACATGGCAGAAATTGAATGACAATTGGCATTGCTGCCAACCACCTGTCCGAGAAGCTACCAGTCATGAACGAACGAACAAACACGCGGAATGGAGCAGCTTTACTTAAAAGGGCAGCTCCATTCGGTTTGATGGCGGCAGTTGCATTGTCGGCGGTTGGCGAACTTTCGGCGAGTTCGGACCCGGACGGAGTCGCGAACGCTGCCGACCCTAAGAAATCAGCGGTCACAGCCAATCCACTCAAGCCTCATTTCTGTTGCCTTTCTTATCTCGGATGGCGCGGTGATTATCGACTTCTGCGGGCCCTGGGAAGTTTTCCGCGACGTCAACATTCCCAGCCGCCAGAACTCTCCATTCCTTCTTTATACCGTCGCCGAGACGACCGCCCCTATTCGTGCCGGCGGCGGCATGAAGATCGTACCCGATTACACTCTGGCCAACGCCCCAGCGCCGAAAGTCGTCGTAATCCCGGCTCAAAGTGAACCAAGCCCCTCCGTGCTGGAGTGGATTCGCAAGTCGACAAAGAACACT
>QHNU01000115.1 GCA_003218525.1 Verrucomicrobiota bacterium | reverse complement strand
ACCGCTGATATCTCCTTCGATGATGCGCGACGGACGATCGCTCCCGCGTCGAGCGAACTGACACCGGCAGAACCCACGGCAGCGGTGTCGGAACTGCAGGTGCCGCTGAGCAATTTCATCCGCGAAACTGCGCACGCGGTCGTGGAGGCGCTCGGGCTGGAGAAAGATGAGACGATCGTGCAAGGCATCGCGAATCGGTGGCAAAACGGCACGCTCGTGCTGCGTCCGGCGGATGCGTCAATGCAGGCGAAGGAAGTGCCGCTGGAGACGTTCTTTCACAAGATCATTATGATTCGCAACAACCTGCGCGTGCTCGAGCAGAAGGTGAACGCGAGCGATAAACTCAGTGATGCAGATAAGTTCGAGCTCCAGCAATACATCACTCGCTGCTATGGCTCGCTGACCACGTTCAATATTCTGTTCAAGAAGAAAGAGGATCAATTTTCCTCCGGCCCCTAGCCAGCGTCCACCTCGCGATCCTAGAGCCTCAGAAAAAGGGGTCAGTCCTCACGTTTTGCACTTTTCATAACCGGCTCCCGGTGGTGGACCGTCGGGGCGGGGTAGGCAGAACCGGATTACATTTGTATACTTGAGATTTAGGCGGGGAGAAAGCGGAAAGGGAGGAGAACGGGGTCAGCTTTGGTCGAACCAGAATGAATCCCGAAGAACAGAGCAAAGTTCTGGAGGCGTGGCAAGCTTCTGCGCGGTATTGGGACAAGTATCGAGTGCTCATCGCACAGATGTTCGCGCCATTAACGTCCGGTCTAGTCGAAGAAGCGCAGATCGGGATTGGCCAGAAGGTGCTCGATATCGGTGGCGGAAGCGGCGAGCCATCGCTCACAATCTCATGCATTGTTGGGCCAACAGGATCGGTAATGTACACGGATCCTGTAGCCGGTATGGTCGAAACCGCTCAGGCGGAAGCGGGCAGGCGCGGGCTAATAAACATCCACTTCAGGCAATGTTCTGCCGATGACCTGCCGTTCGAGGACCGTGCATTTGATGTAGCCGTCAGCAGGTTATCAGCAATGTTTTTCCTCGACCCCGTCACTGCGGTTCGGGAGGCGCTGAGAGTGATTGTCGAGGGTGGATATGTCGCATTTGTCGTCTGGGGTCCAACGGAAGCTAATCCGTTCTTTTCGACTATCACAGACGTGATAGATCGATTTGTGGAGTTTCCTAAACAGGATCCCGATGCGCCAGATGCATTCCGTTTTGCCGTTCCCGGTAAGCTGGCTGGAATCCTGGTAAAGGCTGACGCTGAAAATGCGATTGAGCGCCAGCTGAATTTTCAGATTGAAGCGGCAATCTCATTTGAGCAGTTCTGGCAGTTGCGGACTGAAATGTCCGAAACTTTGCGCGAAAAAATGGCTCGCCTCACGCCCGCTCAACTACCAACCATCAAGCAGGCTGTGGCCGATGCAGCACGGAGATACTTTGTGAGCGGAAAGATGAGTTTTCCCGCGGAGGCATTAATCGTTAGCGGTAGAAATCCCACCATATAGGGGAAAGACATCAAGGGTTACTCAAGCACGCAACCTAACGAACGGAATCATTTGCCGATCGGGCTCCGCTGCACGGGTTTCACTGCGGCCTGCGCTCTTTGCACCATCGCTACTGCAGCCATCAGCACGATTCCGGCAATCACCTGGTGCAAATGTAACGTTACATGGAGGAATCCTCAGGTGATGCATACAGCGGCGAGTGTTTGCATCATTTCGAAGTAACCGGCGGTGGACGCGCGTGTCAGTCGCGATCCTTCAAAGTAAATGAGAAGTCGGGATCTCGCCGGAGATCGAGGCGAGAAGAACAAGCAAGATGTAATTTTGGCTTGGCTGCGCTCACTGACAGACTCACGCTCCGAATCGGAGCGCCGTTTTATCGATGCGCTCGAGCGAATTTCACCGTCTGCCAGACGAAGCACAGCGGCCAGTTTCGGAACTCCGCTGTATTCCTCATCTCTACTACGCGCCCCGATCTTCGAATCGATGATTAAGATCCTGACAGAGGCAATTTGCGTAGTTGGCAGACGCATACTTGGTCTGAGTTATCTTGCGCCTCTGCCGATGGCAGAAGAGAGTGGCCGCGCTTTATGCTCTGCGTCAGAAACATCGTCATCTTTATCCTAGTCTGCGGACTTGGTCAGGCCCGAGCGGGAGAATTCGATTCGATTTTGCGGTGGCGGAATATCGGGCCGTATCGCGGCGGCCGGACACGCGCGATCGCGGGTGTGCCGTCGCAGCCGAATGTCTTTTACATGGCGCCAGTGAATGGCGGGGTTTTCAAATCGACCGATTACGGCCGAACCTGGCAGCCGATCTTTGATAATCAGCCGACGGGGTCGATCGGTGCGATCGCCGTTTCAGTTTCAAATCCAAGTGTCGTTTACGTCGGCAGCGGCGAAGGATTGCATCGGCCTGATCTGTCAGTCGGGGACGGTGTTTACAAATCCACTGATGCCGGAAAGACATGGACGCATCTAGAGTTGCGCGATGGTCAGCAGATTGCGCAATTGGCTGTCGATCCAAAAAATCCAGATCGCATTTTCGTCGCAGTTGCCGGACATCCCTACGGGCCTAACCAGGAGCGCGGTATTTATCGGTCGCTCGACGGCGGTAAAACTTTCGAAAAGGTACTTTCCCGCGATGAAAACGTTGGCGCCAGCGACGTCCAGATCGATCCGAGCAATCCGGCAATTGTTTACGGTGCGTTGTGGGAATCACGCGAAGGCCCGTGGGAGAACGGCGTGTTCAATGGAGACAACGGCGGCATATTCAAATCGGCCGATGGCGGCAAAACCTGGCGACAGTTAACAAAGGGGCTGCCGGCCAACACTGTGCAGGCGAACATCAGTATTGCGCCAAGTTCGCCGAAAACACTTTTCGCCGCCGTCCGGACGAAAACGATAGCGAAACTTTATCGCTCGGAGGACGGCGGCGAAACCTGGAACGGCACGACCGAGGACCCGCGCCCGGGCCTTGGTATCGGTGGCGGCGATCTGCCGGTAGTTCGATTCGATCCGAAAAATCCGCAGATCGTTTACTCGGCGAGCGTGGTTTGCTGGAAATCGACCGACGGCGGCAAAACGTGGGAGGGATGGCGCGGGGCTCCCGGCGGCGACGATTATCAAAATGTTTGGATTAATCCGAACAATCCCGACATTATTCTGCTCGGCTCGGACCAGGGAGCGATCGTCACGGTCAATGGCGGTGTGACCTGGAGCTCGTGGTACAACCAATCGACGGCACAGTTGTATCATGTCAGTGCCGACAACGCGTTTCCGTATCGCCTTTACGGCGGGCAACAGGAAAGCGGCTCGGTCGGTATCAAAAGTCGCGGCGATGAAGGCGAGATCACCTTTCGGGACTGGCAGCCGGTCGCGGCTGAAGAATATGGTTATGTCGTCGCCGATCCGATCGATCCGGACATCGTTTACGGCGGGAAGCTGACGCGGTTCGATCGCCGGACCGGTCAGGCGCAAAGCATTTTGCCGGTCCCGGTGCAAACGGACGATTTCCGAACGTTGCGGACGGAACCGGTGGTTTTTTCGCCGCTCGATCCGCATCTCATGTTCTTCGCCGGAAATACCCTCTGGCAGACGCGCGACCGCGGCGATCATTGGGAAAAGATCAGCCCCGATCTGTCGCGACCGCAGTACGAGCTGCCGGCGAGCATTGGAAAATACAAAGACAATGCGACCCGCCAGGTCTACAGGCGCGGCGTCATTTACACCGTCGCGCCGTCGCCGCTCGAGGTGAATCGAATCTGGTGCGGCACCGATGACGGTTTGATTCATCTTAGCACCGACGGCGGAAAAACGTGGACGGACGTGACGCCGCCAACCGTCTCGGCGTGGCAAAAGATTTCGCTGGTTGAGGCCGGACACTTCGACGCGAATACCGCTTATGCCGCGGTCAACGCATTGCGCATCGACGATTTGCGGCCGCATATTTTCCGGACGCACGACCGCGGCAAAACGTGGACGGAAATCGTCAAGGGAATCCCGGCGGGTGAAATCGTGAACGCAATTCGCGAAGATCCGGAGCGCAAAGGCCTTCTTTTCAGCGGAACGGAAAAGGGCATTTACGTCTCGTTTGATGATGGCGGGAACTGGGAATCGCTTCGGCTGAATCTGCCGGCCACCTCGGTGCGCGATCTTATTATTAAGGGGGACGATCTCGTCGCGGCCACGCACGGCCGCGGGTTCTGGATTCTCGATAACGTCACTCCGCTGCGGCAGTTCAATGCTGTAGCCGGGGTCGCCGGCCCCGATGCACCCGCCACGTCAAGCACAGCCGCGGTCAGCGCCCGCGGCTACAGAGCCAATCTGCTTTTCAAACCGCAGACGGCGTTGCGCGTCCGCGCAAATCTGAACACCGATACGCCGTTGCCACCGGATGAGCCGGCTGGTGAAAATCCACCGGACGGCGCGATGATCGACTATTTCCTCTCGAAAGACGCGACCGGCCCGGTGACGATCGAGATCAAAGATAGCAAAGGGGAGTCAGTCAGGAAATATTCGAGCACAGATGTGCCGAAGGAGCCCGATCCGAAACGGCTGAAGGTTCCCAGTTACTGGATTCGGCCACCGCAGTTGGTCTCCACCAAGCCTGGCATGTACCGGTTCCTCTGGGATATGCATTACACGCCGGTGCCGGATGTGGAGCCGGTGTTTCCGATTGCGGCGACTTATCGCAACACGCCGCCGACGGCGACCTCGCCGTGGGTCGCACCGGGCAATTACACCGTAGTCTTGAGTGTTGATGGGCAGACTTTCAATCAGCCGTTGACGGTGCAAATGGATCCGCGCGTCAAAGCTTCGGTGGCCGATCTTCAGGAACAGTTCGACCTCTCGTGGCAATTGTATCAACTGAGGCTGAAGCTGGCGCCGATCGGGAAAAAGTTCGACGACATTACCGAGCAACTAACGAAACTGAAGGCGCGCGCCGCGGAACGACCTGACGTGACCGGCAAACTGGAGGCATTTGTTCAAACACTGGCGAAGTTCGGCCCGCCGCATGCCCGGCCCGGTGCGCCACCATCACTCTTTATGTTGGAATCCGTCGAGGGATTATTCAACGACGTCCAGGGGGTCGATGCCGTTCCGACCGCGGCGGTGAAAGCTGCTGTTGCGGACCTTCAGACAAAACTCGGTCCGCTGGTGGATGCGTGGAATGAACTACTCGGTTCCAATCTGCGCTCGTTGAATGAACAGCTAAAGCAGGCCGGGTTTCAGGAGATTAAGCCTCGCGGTTCATGAGTATTAAGGGTTTAACGAATCGGTAGCACCAACTCTCCGCACGAGTGCCGGGATTTCGACCGAGCTTCGCTGCGCGTTGTTTACGGTGGGTCGATCAGTCGCGGGCGACGTCTGGATGTCTATGTGCCACCGGAAGAATTGTTAGGGTCGTATCTTCACATTCCACATTGACCGATCCGCCTTGGCTACACGGGGTGTCACTGCTGCCTGCGCTCTTTGCACCATCGCGACCGCTGCCATCAGCAACGCTGTTATGAGTATACTATTGTTAAGCGGCCTTTTGGACCAAGTCATGAGCGTCGGAACACCAGTTAGGGGTTCACACTGGTCAACGTATTCCCGAAACGCCGGAGCGAAGAATGTCCGCCGCATTTCCCACCACGGTTTTACTGCCGGCTGAATCAAAACGGTGCGCAGGAATGCATCGTATCCTTGCCACTGGTCGCGCTCGACATAAATTGCTGAGATTCCGCTAAAGCGCAGCGTCCTCGATGGCTAACCTCGACATCCTCTGCGTTAAAGACGAAGGCT
>QHNU01000051.1 GCA_003218525.1 Verrucomicrobiota bacterium | reverse complement strand
TCCGCAGTTGGGCGACGATCAATTCGATGAGGTCCTTTTGCGCTTACAGCTGATGTTTTAGTCAACAAACCCTTTGATTTTGACTGTTACCCTTTGCCAGGTCCGCATGCGCCTGACATCACGCCACCGCCTGTTCGACAATTCAGGACAGTTCACCGACCGAAAGGGAAATTGATGAAAACAAAACTGATCCTCGTTTTAGCCAGCGCGATTTTGGCGATGCACACGGCGTCGGCTGAGGAAAAGGTCGTTATCAGATTTGGTCATTTTCCCAATATCACGCACGCACAAGGTGTCATCGCGCACGCGCTTTCGCGGCAGGGTAAGGGATGGTTCGAGCAACGGCTCGGGCCCAATGTCGAGATCCAATGGTTCACCTACAATGCAGGCCCGTCGGCAATGGAAGCGATGTTTGCTGGTTCGCTCGACGTTACCTACGTCGGCCAAGGCCCCGCTTTAAATGCGCATTTTAAATCAAACGGTGAAGAAGTTCGCGTGATTTCTGGCGCTGCCAATGCCGGCGCAGCGCTCGTGGTCAAAGCGGATTCTCCAATCAAGGCGGCGGCGGACTTTCGGGGCAAAAAAATTGCGACACCACAACTGGGTAATACGCAGGATATTTCGTGCCGCGCATGGTTGAAAGCCCAAGGCTTCAAAGTCACACAAACTGGCGGGGATGTGCTCGTGTTGCCGACGGCGAATCCAGATCAGCTTCCTTTATTTCAAAAAGGAGACGTCGACGCGGTCTGGACGGTTGAGCCTTGGGTGACGCGACTGGAACGGGAGGCGAAAGCGCGGGTCTTTCTCGAGGACAAGGATATCATTACAACTTGGCTCGTCTGCACTGTGAAATTGCTTAACAGCCAGCGCGACTTGGTCAAAAAAATCGCGGCCGCTAATGCCGAATTGACGGATTGGATTAAAAAAAATCCCGACGAAGCGCAGAGGTTATTAATTGCGGAATTGAAGGAAGAAACCAAGGCGGACTTCGCTCCTGAGGCGGTGGCGCAGGCGTGGAAACGTATCAAGTTTACGACGGAAGTCGCGCCAGCACTCATTGCTAAAGCAGTACAGGATGGCAAAGATGCCGGTTTTTTGAAAGGAAACACTGATACGTCAAAATTGCTCGTGACGCCCTGATGCTGCGTCACAAGACAGGTTCCGTTACGGAGGAGCTCGCGGTCATTTCTCCGAGCAAGCTCCTGATTCAGAACGTTTCGAAAAGCTTTCGTGGCACTGCCGGTGACGTGCTCGCGCTCGATCGCGTGAGCTTGAGCGTAGCAGAAGGTGAATTTGTCTGTCTCGTCGGGGTGAGTGGCTGCGGAAAATCGACCCTCTTGAACATCATCGCCGGTCTGGAAAAACCGGACAGCGGAACCGTTCTTGCCGACGGTGAACCGGTGACTGGACCTGGAAGGGAGCGTCTCGTGATGTTCCAAGAGTCGGCCCTGTTTCCCTGGCTCGACGTGCTCGATAACGTGCTCTTTGGTCTGAAACTGAAGCCGAATCTGACACGTAAAGATCGTTACGATGTAGCCAAGTATTATCTCGAGCTCGTCGGGCTGACGCGCTTCGAACACGCAAATATTCACGAGCTTTCCGGCGGGATGAAGCAGCGGGTCGCCCTTGCTCGCGCGCTGGCCCCGAATCCGCGCGTGCTGCTGATGGACGAGCCTTTCGCTGCGCTAGATGCCCTCACCCGAGAGCAGCTCTACGGCGATCTCCAGCAGATTTGGAAAGCGCGGCGGAAAACGATCGTTTTCGTCACTCACAATGTGCGCGAGGCCGCCTGTCTTGGCGATCGCGTCCTGCTTTTCTCGCCCCATCCGGGAAGGATCCAGGAGGAATTCGCGGTCGATTTGCCGAGGCCCCGTGATATCAACAGCGTTGACCTCGCTGGTTATGCGAGTCGAATTACGCGAGCGTTGAAGAATTTTAGCGGATCCGAACTCGCCGTGGCCGAATGAAACGCATTCTTTTTTCGCTCGTCTTCTTTTCTGTCCTGATTGCGCTGTGGGAAGGCGCGTTTCGCGCCAAAATCTGGTCTCCGGTCCTTTTGCCCGCGCCAATTCAAGTGGTACAATATCTGGAAAACGCGGTGACCGACGGCACCCTCTTCCATGCCACCGTCATCACCATGCGCCGTCTGCTCGTTGGTTATTTCATCGGTATTCTTGGTGGATTGCCGCTCGGATTTTTAACAGCGAGGGCCAAGATATTTCACGATACCATAGGGACGTTGGCGCTGGGACTGCAGACCTTACCGAGCGTTTGCTGGGTGCCGCTGGCGCTGCTCTGGTTCGGCCAAAGCGAAGCCGCCATGCTCTTTGTCGTTGTCATGGGAACGTTATGGTCGGTCGTAATCGCGACCGACACCGGCGTGCGCAACGTGCCTCCGATTTATCGCCGCGCCGCCCTGACCATGGGTTCGAAGAGATTGCACATGTGGTTCAAAGTCATTCTTCCGGCTGCGCTGCCGTTCATCGTCAGCGGGATGAAACAGGGCTGGGCTTTCGCCTGGCGCTCGCTGATGGCAGCAGAAATCTTCGTCACTATCCTGACTGGCTTCGGCCTGGGTCAGTTGCTGCACTATGGTCGGGAGCTGAGCGCAATGGACCAGGTCATCGGGATCATGTTTGTTATTGTCGTGATCGGACTGCTCGCCGATAAAATATTCTTTTCCCCGATCGAAAGGTTTCTGCACCGCCGATGGGGTACGAGCCAGGCATGAGCCTGCAACGCCATAAAGAAGCGGTCACTATCCGGCGCGAGGTCAGAATTACTAACGAACTGGGCCTGCACGCGCGACCGGCCGCGGAATTTGTTCGTCGCGCCAATGCGTTTCGCGCCGATATCTGGATCATCAAAGGGGGTAAGCGCTTTTCCGCCAGCAGTCTTATCGAGGTAATGCGGGCGAACCTCGATTGCGGCGCGACGGCGACGTTGGAGGCACACGGCTCCGATGCCGAAGCAGCTGTCGCGCGGCTGGAAAAACTGCTCGATGAATTTCGCGAACGCGGTGACGACTAGCGCAGAGGCCGAGCGACGAGAATCCCCGTGTCGCTGCGGTAACGATAAAGGTAGGCGGATAATCGTGAATCGACCACGACCTTGCCGTAATTGTGCGGGGCGGAGGCATGCATGAAGTGGAGTGTGCCGTCGCCGGAGCGCAGCGCGAGTCCGACGTGTGATGTTGCCCGCATTGAGCCTCCGTCGCGCGAGACAATTCCAATGATATCGCCGCTGCGAAGCCGCGGCTCAATGGAAGCGACGCGGCTTTTGGGAATTTCGTAGAGCGGTTGCGAGCTGACGCGCGCCTCCATTTGGCTGAGCGGACGCAGCAGCGCGCGATTTGCAACCAGGTAGCGGTAGTGGCGCCAGCCGTTTGTCATTTCGCGGGCGGAATGCGATACGCTCACGCCGCCTAGAGTGCGGGTTAGATCTTGGACCAAACCCCGCCGGCTATTATCGTACAGCCAATCTTCCAAATAATGCAGCCGCGAAAGATAATCGCCGGTGCATTCGCCGCTACGATATCGGTCGAGTTCGATGTAATGAAGAAGAGTCGACGGCGTCCAGCTCGCCACCGGTTCGTCAAGCATGCGCGCGAAGCTGAGCGCAATCTCAAAAAAGGTCCAGCAATCCAGGCCTTTGAAATTGACTGACGGCGACTCGACTCGATTATCGATTTCGAGCGTATAAGATCGATAAGGTGTACCAACCATCGCCTGTCCGACTGCCGCTGTCCGTCCGCCGATCGGCACTGAACTCCAATTTTCCGCCTTAGCGCGAACGACCAGTTGTTCGAAGCGGTCCTGCCCCTTGAAAACTCTGCTCATCGGCAGAGTCACGTCCGCACCGGCCTTTGCGGCAGCCGCGGCGGCCAAGATCGTGATCAACAGTCTCAAACGCATCCGTGCATTGTTGGCGAGATTAGAGACAGCGCAACCCGTGCCAATTTTCTCCCGCGGAAATCGCATGCGCCGCATTCGTCACCGTCGTAAATTTTTTGGTGCAAGATTTGTTCAGTGAAGCCGAGGGCGAAAACATCGAAAAAGCGAGTCGGGCTGCGCCTCTCGCCACCCGAATGCGGCCGCGTTCCCTCGAGGAATTCGTTGGTCAGGAACATATCCTGGCGCCAGGAAAACTTTTGCGCCGCGCCATTGAAGCAGATCGGCTGCCATCGGTAATCCTTTCCGGCCCGCCCGGTACGGGAAAAACGACGCTCGCGCAGATCATTGCCCGGTTGACCAATGCGAAATTCCAACGGCTTAGCGGCGTCGAAAGCAACGTCGCGGAAATGCGCAAAGTGGTTGCGGCGGCGGCCGGCCGGATCCGCACATCCGGTCAAAAGACAATCGTCTTTGTCGACGAAATTCACCACTTCAATAAAACACAGCAGGACATTTTGCTCCCGGATGTTGAAAGTGGAAATCTGCGGCTGATCGGGGCAACCACTTACAATCCCTACTTTTATGTCAACAGCGCACTGGTTTCGCGATCGCTTGTTTTTCGACTCGAACCGCTGTCGGTGGAACAGCTCGAGCTTTTGATCGATCGGGCACTGGCTGATTCAGATCGCGGCCTTGGTAATTACAAAGTCCGAATGGACGATGACGCGCGGCGTCATCTCGCGAAGCTGAGCGACGGCGACGCACGCAAATGTCTGAACGCGCTCGAGCTTGGCGTGCTCACCACACCGGCGGCCTCCGACGGAGCGATCCACTTCACGCTCAGAGTTGCCGAGGAGAGCATTCAACAGAAAGCGGTCGTTTACGACCGGGTGGGCGATGCCCATTACGATACGATCAGTGCCTTCATCAAAAGCATGCGCGGATCCGATGAAAAAGGCGCGATCTACTGGCTAGCGAAAATGCTCCACGCCGGCGAAGATTTTCGCTTTATCGCGCGCCGCATCGTCATTTTCGCGAGCGAAGATATCGGCCTGGCCGATCCCGAAGCGTTGCCGCTCGCCATCGCCACGCAGCAAGCCGTGGAGTTCGTCGGGATGCCGGAGGCGCGTATTCCCCTCGCCCACGCCACTGCTTACATGTGTCGCGCGAAAAAGAATCGAGAAGCCTACGAAGCCCTCGCTTCCGCGACCGAAGAAATTGAATCCGAGCAAACCGAGCGTGTCCCGGAGCATCTCAAGAACAAACATTTCCCGGTAAATCCTGAAGTCTAGTGTAGAAACGCGCCGTATTGTCGTCCCGAGCGGACGCGTGGCATCTCGACTAGGCCATTTGATAGCCAAGAGATGTCTCCTGTCGCTGAACATGACCGTCTCCACGGGTACTAAGAAAGAGTTACCAGAAACATCCGAATCCCTTGCCGCGAAACTGCATCCGCGGTTGCGCGAGTGGTTTCGCTCGAGCTATCCCAATTTCACGCACGCCCAACTGCTCTGCGTCCCCGCAGTTCTCGATCGCCAATCCATCCTGCTTACGTCGCCGACCGGTAGCGGAAAAACCCTGGCCGGCTTTCTTGGTGTTTTCGATTCCCTTCTTCGTCAGATCGAAACCGGCCAACTGCCAACCGGCGTCGGCTGTATTTACGTCTCGCCGTTGCGCGCCCTCGCCTACGACATCGAAAAAAATTTGCGAGCGCCAATCATTGGAATGGGCTTGGATAAGGATGTTCGCATTCACCTCCGTACCGGCGACACGCCCGCGAATGAGCGAGTGAAATTTCGCGAGCGTCCTGCCCAATTTCTCGTCACCACCCCAGAAAGTCTCGCCGTTCTTCTCGCTCAGGAAAGTTATGCCCGACACCTGACAGTGGCCGAGTTCGTGATTGTTGACGAACTACATTCCTTTGCCGGAAACAAGCGTGGCACCGATCTTAGCATCTCGCTCGAACGCCTCGAGGCGCTTCGTACCACCACCGCACCGGCAGTGTGTCGAATCGGCCTGTCGGGGACCGCCGCCCCGTTGGATCTGCTCGCCCGCTTCCTAGTGGGAGAGGGACGCGATTGCCGCGTCGCCGAGGCACAAATCGAGAAGGAACAAATTGTGGAAGTCTTTTCTCCGATTCGCCGCGATCCCTACCCCCCATCGGGCTACACCGGCGTGAGACTTTATGCCGAGCTTTCGCAGCTGATCCGATTACATCAGTCGGTCATCGTGTTTACCAATGTGCGGTCGGCAGCGGAGCAAATCGGCTTCCGGTTAAGGGAATTGTTGCCGGAATTAGCCGATCAGATTGAGACCCATCACGCCTCCCTCGATCGAAGCGTGCGATTGGAAGTGGAAGATCGCTTGAAAAATGGTGAACTGCGCGCCGTTGTTTGCTCAACCAGCCTCGAGCTCGGGATCGACATTGGCGCCGTCGATCTCGTCGTCATGGTCGCCACGCCGAAAGGCGTCTCGCGAGCAATCCAACGGATCGGCCGCTCAGGTCATTCCCTCAACAAAAGCAGTCACGGAATTCTCGTCGCCACCAACGTCAATGATCTCGCGGAAGCAACGGCAACGGCAAAACTGGTGCGAGAGCGCGCGCTTGATCCGATCAAGATCCTGGAGAAGCCATACGATGTCGTCGCGCAACACATCGTCGGGATCGCGGCGCTAAAGGCCACGCCGGCCGAAGCCATCTACCAGCTAACCAGAAGAGCGCTGCCGTTTCGTGATCTGACCCGTGATGAGTTCGAACGCATTCTCCAATATCTCGAAGGCGGCGGAGATTCGCTCGCCAAACAATACACCGGCGTCTTCGGAAAAATTTCGATTGATCACCACAGGGTCATCTCGCTCGCACATCCGCGCATCGCTCGTGAATTTCTCGTTAATATCGGCACCATCGTTTCTGAAGGATTCGTCGATGTGATTTTGAATCGGCGGCGCCTCGGCTCGGTCGAGGAAGCGTTCATCAAGGGCATGCAGCTGGGCGACCTATTCGTCCTCGGCGGGCGGGTCCTGCGGCTGATCGAAACCGGTGTGCAGGAAGCTTACGTGGAGCGGGCCGATGGACATTTGCCGACAGTCCCGCGCTGGAACGCGGCGAAAATGCCGCTCACCTCCGGCCTCGCCCGCGCCGTTCGGGAATTGCGCGCCGAACTCGCCGAGCGATTGCGGATCGAATCAGATGATACGATTGCGCTCGATTGGCTGGTCGAAAATTATCAGATCTCGCTCGCCAACGCCCAGGCCATCGTTGAGCAGTTTCGGGCGCAACTTGGGATCTCAGATATTCCTGATGGCGATCGGATGCTGATCGAGCTGTATCGGGAGGAAAACTTCTCCCATTATTTTTTTCACGCCCTCATTGGCCGCAGCGCGAATGACGCGCTTTCTCGCATCATCGCCTGGCGAGTGAAGAATCGCAGCGGAGGAAATGCGCTCGTCACGATCGACGATTACGGATTTCTCCTTACGCTTCGACCGTTTCAAGAATTAACGCTGGAAGATTGGCGTCTTTGCTTTGAGCGCGAGGGTGCGGAGGAGGATTTGCGGGCGGCCTTGCGTCGATCGGAGCTGGTCAAATGGCAGTTCCGCGGCATAGCCCAGACCGGTTTGATGGTCCCGCGCAACTATCCCGGACATGCCCGGAAAAAAAAGCAACTCAATTGGAGCTCGGAAGTGATCTTCCGAGTCCTCGAGCAACACGAGCCGGACCATCCGTTACTTGAGGAAGCCTATCGACAAGCTATGCATATTTTTCTTGATGCCGAAGAGGCGAATGTTTTCCTTGATCGCGTCCAGCACTATGATTGGACACTCCGCAAATTGCCGGCGGTTTCGCCATTCTCGTTCCCCATTTACGCGAGCAAGATCAAAGAGAGCATGATGCTGGAAGATCCGGCCGCGGCGGTCGAGCGTATCTATCACGAAATGTATGCGCGAGTGGAGCAAATTGCTGGCAGGGAAACCACGGTCTCGACACAGTCTTCTCGATAATTTTCAAGGACCATTTTTCAGGACACGCTGCCGACCACGCGAAATTCCGGCCGCGGTGTCCCAACGAACCGTTTGCTTATTTAGCCTCAATGAGCCCAGCTCGGGTGGGGGCTTGGGATTGCGCGACTGGAAATAGCCAGGCTGCGATCGCGCTCGCGACGCACTTTGATCGTGGGTGAAAAAAGGGGCGAGCCTTGCGACTCGCCCCTCCCTGTCTATGAGCAGCTTCTCCTTAGCTTTTGCTCGTTGACACAACCTCGTTCAACTTAAAGATCGGCAGGAACATCGCGATGACGATGCCGCCGACAATCACCCCGAGGAAAACAATGAGCATCGGCTCGATTAGCGCCGTGAGCGCATCGAGCAGGGCCTCGATTTCTTCGTCCCAGAAATCCGCCATCTTCACCAGCATGGTGTCGATTTTGCCGGTCTCTTCGCCAGCTGCGACCATTCGAACGAGCATCGGCGGAAAAATCGGTTTCCGCGAAAGCGAAGTGGAAAGGTTGTCGCCCTTTTCGACGTCGTCCGCGACACCCTTAATGCTGGTCTCGACCACGTGATTGCCGGAGGATCCGCCTACGATATCGAGCACCTCGAGGATCGGCACGCCACTACGAATTAGCTGCGCAAAAGTTCGCGCAAAACGCGACATACAGATTTTGTGAATGAGCGGACCGAACACTGGCAATTTTAGCTTCCATTTGTCCCAAATTTGCTTCCCGCGCTTGGAACGCAAAAAGGCCCGAACCCCGAAGATCACGCCAGCGAGTCCGCCAAAGAGGACGTACCATTCACCGCGAACAAAGTTGCTCAGATCAATAAGGAACTGAGTGGGAGCAGGAAGTTTGGCACCGAAATCGGCGAAGATTTCGCCGAATACCGGAACCACCCGCACGATCAAAAATGTGGTGATCGCGAAGGCAATAATGATTACGATCACTGGATAAGTCATCGCCGACTTCACTTTCTTGCGCAGGCGCGCACTGGCCTCGAGAAATCCGGCAAGGCGATCGAGAATCTCAGCCAGCAAGCCACCGGTCTCGCCCGCTTTCACCATGCTGACAAACAGCCGGTTGAAGACGCGCGGGTGTTTGGCAATTGCTTCGTTAAAACTGTCGCCGCCTTGCACGCGTGTCGTGACGTCGCTAACGACGTGGCGCAGCGCTCGCTGGCGTTTCGGATCGGCCTGTTCGTAAAGCGTGGTCAGCGCTTGAACCAACGAAATACCGGCTTCGATCATGGTGGCAAGTTGACGGGTGCAAAGAACCAGGTCGGTTTCCTTTACCGTCCAGACTTTCTTTCGCGACCGGCTGGCGATGGCTTTGCGTTGCAGCGACAACACCATCAAACCGCGACTCATGAGGGCGGTGACGGCGTTTTCTTCGTTCAGAGCTTCTTGCACACCGGAAACGATTCGACCGGTGGTATCACGGGCCTGATAGGAGAAGGTGATCATGGCAGGAGAATTATGAAAATAATAGCAGCTATGATGCCAGTAGCCGCCGTCTGATCAGCGCCCAAATGCCTCCACGCGCCGCCGAGCTCCATCATATTTCTCCTTACCTATTGATCTGGCACGCCTTCGATCAAGCGGCCAAAACCGAGCTGTTCTCCACTGCCGTAATTAGTGACGATGCCATGATCATCATCGATCCGATTGCCCTGACTGATCTGGCCGAAAGAGAACTGAACGGGTGCGGTCGGGTCGCATCAATTATCCTTACCAATGTGAATCACGTCCGCGGCGCGATATCTTTTCACCAACGCTATGCGGCACCCATTTTTGCCGCGGTCGAGTTGAGTAAAGAAGTGCCGAATGCGCAGCCGGTGAACGATGCGACGGCCATTCATAACCTCCGTATTATCGCACTTGATGGCGCCGCGCCTGGTGAGATTGCCATTCATGATCCGCGCGATCGCGGCAGTGTCATCGTGGGTGACGCACTCATCAATTTCGATCCTTACGGCTTCACGGTGTTGCCGAAAAAATACTGCTTGAATCAAAAAGTGATGATTCGTTGCCTGCACCGCCTTCTTGATTTGGAGTTCCAGCGCCTGCTTTTTGCTCACGGAATACCAATCACAGCGCGCGCGCCTGAAAGGCTGCAATCCTTGCTCGCGGAAGTGCCATGACGAACACGCAGCCAGGACCGGTTCCGACCCATATTCCTGTAAATAAGCACGGGAATGCGATCACGCGATTTTTGCACCTGATCCGCTTCTCTCATACGGTTTTTGCCCTGCCGTTCGCCCTCGCTTCCCTGATCGTGGCAGCCAACGGCCGTCCCGCGCCACGCATTTTCGTCCTTGTCATCTTATCCATGATGCTGGCTCGCACTGCGGCGATGCTCTTTAATCGCGTAGTTGACTGGGAAATCGATCAGCGCAATCCCCGCACGCAATCGCGCCATTTACTCGCGTCCAAACCGATTGCCATCTTCTCGATCATCGTCAGCAGCGTTCTGTTTATTTTTTGTGCCGCGAAAATCAATTCGCTAACGTTTGCTCTCTCACCGGTCGCGCTCGCGCTGATTTTTTTCTATTCGCTGACCAAACGTTTTACCGACACGACACATTTTTTTCTCGGTCTTGCGCTGGGCATTGCACCCATCGCCGCCTGGATCGCACAAACCGGCCGAGTCGGACTACCACCAGTGATTCTCGCTTTTGGGGTGATCTGTTGGGTGGCCGGATTTGATCTAATTTATTCCATTCAGGATTACGATTTCGATCGTCGCGAGGGCCTGCATTCTCTCGTCGTGCAGTTCGGGATCGCACGCACATTGCGATTCGCCCAATTGCTGCACCTGATGATGTTTGTCGCCCTGATTGTCTTCGGCGTCGTGGCGAAGCTCGGCTCGCTTTATTTTTCGGCGATGATCTTGGTCGCGGCTGCACTGGTTTTTGAACATCGCAGTGCGCGTCTCCTCGACGTGACGGGGATCAACCGCGCCTTCTTTCAGAGCAACGCGTTCGTTAGCGCGCTTTTTTTAATCGCAGTTTGGTTTGATCGCGCCAGCTAGCGCCGGTGGCCGGCAATCCGTGCCCCAGTTTCACTGAGGTCACAATCCGCTTTCGATTTCGGCGATTCGCCTGATGTGCCTTCCGCCTTCGAAGTCGGTCGTCAGCCACACCCGCACGACCGCGAGCGCTGTGTCTTCGGGAATTACGCGCTCGCCGAGCGAAAGGACATTGGCGTCATTGTGTTGTCGCGAAAGCCGGGCGACTTCTTCATTCCAGCAAAGCGCACATCGGATGCCGCGCACCTTGTTCGCCGTCATCGCCTCGCCATTTCCTGAGCCGCCAAACACGATTCCACGGTCGCATTCACCGCGCGCGACCGCTTCCGCCGCAGGGCGAACAAAAAGCGGGTAGTCGACCGGTGGTTCCACACTGAAGGTGCCGAAATCCTTAACTTCGTGCCCCAGTTCGGCGAGCAGCGCTTTCACTTTCTCTTTTAGGTTGAAGCCGGCGTGATCCGTTCCCAGCGAAATCTTCATCGAGCCGTTTAAGCCGAATTTTCCTGACCATGCAATTGCGCTAGTTGCTCCCAAACCTCGCGTTCGCGTTCGCTTAACTTTTTCGGAATCGCGATTTGCACGACGACATAAAGATCGCCGCGGCTGCCGGAGACGCCTTGCAACCCGCGTCCGCGCAAACGAAATCGCTGACCGCCCTGAGTTCCCGGCGGTATTTTCAATCGCGCGCTGCCTTCCAAGGTTGGTATCACCAGTTGATCACCCAGGACCGCCTGCCACGGCGCGATCCTCACCTCGTGAATCAGGTCCGCTCCCTCGACCGTGAAATCAGGATGGCGCGCTAGCCGCACCCGCAAAAACAAATCGCCGCTCTTTCCTCCGCGCTCTCCGGCTTCGCCCTGCCCCGCTAACCGGATTCGCTGACCTTCGCGGACGCCGCGCGGGATTTTCACCTGATAGGTTTCAACCTTCTTCGATCCTGCCCGCCGCAGCGACACTTGGCGCGTCGCCCCGTTGAGCGCTTCTTCGAGCGTAACCATGATGTCAGCCTCGACATCGCTGCCGCGCCCAGCCGTGTGCTCACGTTGGCCGAATCCGCCGAAAGCCGAGCGGCCACGACCACCTCCAAAAAACGCCTCAAAGAAATCGCTGAAACCAGTTCCACCGAATTCGAAGTCGACGCCGCCGCCCCCGTCGCCACCACTCCATTGGTAATAGCCGCCCGGTTGCGCACCGCCGCCCCAATCTGGTGGCGGTTGAAATCCGCCCGGCTGATTCCAATTCGCGCCAAGTTGGTCGTATTTCTTCCGTTTCTCCGGGTCGCTCAGGACTTCGTAAGCCTCGTTGATCTCCTTAAATTTCTCTTCCGCCGTCTTTTTATCCTTGGCCACATCCGGGTGATATTTGCGCGCGAGCTTCCGGAACGCGCTGCGAATCTCTTCCTCGCTCGCCGTTTTCGAGACGCCCAGTGTCTCGTAATAATCACGAAATTGCACCGCCATCTGGTGCGAATGTCAGCGCACCTTCGGCGTTCGCAACCGGCGCCGACAAATTTGTGCGCGCCCGCGGATCTCACCGATTTATTCGGCGGCCACCGGCCCCTGCTCGTGCGAAATGAACGCGATGCCCGAAATCGGAAAATTTCTCGTCATCATCGGGATCGTGGTCCTCCTGGTCGGAGCCCTCTTGTGGAGTGGGTTCGGCGCCGGTTGGCTGGGCCGTCTCCCGGGCGATATCCGGATTGAGCGCGGAAACACCGCGTTTTACTTCCCAATCGTCACCTGCATTATCATCAGCATTGTTCTCAGCCTGATCTTCTCCTTTTTTTGGCGGTAGGAACGAGTTGGCCTCGAAACCTCGCGAGTTGCCCTCAACCGTCCCTTTTCCGATCCTTGCCGAATGCCACGGCCGTCTCGGCAGCGTTTGTTGGAGGATCATGTTGCGCGACTCGTTCAATGCCGGCGTTGCCCGCGTATGTTGCCGCCGCCCGTCTCCGGTGGCGCCATCGTCAGCAAAGTCATGCTGATCGGTCAGGCGCCGGGGATGCGTGAACCAGTATTGAAACGTCCATTTGCGCATACGGCCGGCAAGACCCTGTTTCGATGGTTCGAAGAGTTTTGCGGGATGGACGAAAAGATGATGCGCTCGCGAATTTATTTCGCGGCGGTTTGCCGCTGTTTTCCCGGCAAAGCTCCGGGAAGCACCGACCGGGTCCCAAACCGGCAGGAGATTCGGAATTGCTCGTCCTGGATGAATGACGAATTCGAGATTCTTCGCCCCCGCTTGGTCATTCCGGTCGGCCGGCTCGCTATCGCGCAGTTTGTTCCATTCGAAAAACTCGAGTCCGTGATCGGACGAAAATTTGTCGTTAAACGTCGCGACTTCGCCTTCGATCTGATTCCTCTACCTCATCCCTCCGGAGCTTCTCCGTGGCACAAAATTTCACCCGGCCGCGAATTACTCCATAAAGCGATGCGCAAGATCGCTCGTCACCCGGCAATCCAGATCTTTTGTCATGTCGAGCGAAGCCGAGACATCTCTGAATATTGAGAGATTCCTCGACTGCGCTTCGCTTCACTCGGAATGACAAAAAGAAATTCCTGCTTTCCTGCGTTCCTGATTCGCCTTTTCTTCGGGAATGTCTGATCGGATTCGCGTCACGGTCTGGGGCGAGAACGTGCATGAACGCAAAAACCCGCTCGTCCGGGAAATTTATCCGCGGGGGATGCACACCACAATCGCCCAAGGCATAGCTGAAGATCGATCACTCAAAGTCCGTACCGCCACTTTGCAGCAGCCGCAACATGGGCTTACTAAACGCGTGCTCGACGAAACCGACGTTCTCGTCTGGTGGGGGCATGCCGCGCATGGCAAAGTTCGCGACACCGTGGTCGAGCGTATCCTCGCGCGGGTGTGGGAAGGCATGGGGTTCATCGCGCTGCACTCGGCTCATTACTCCAAGCCGTTCATGCGCCTCATGGGCACGAGCTGCTCGATCATTTGGCGCGAAGCAGGCGAGCGCGAGCGGTTATGGGTGTGCAATCCAGCGCATCCGATCGCGCGTGGCATCGACCGCTACTTTGAAATCGAGAATGTCGAGATGTATGGCGAACCGTTCGCCGTCCCAACCCCGGACGAGATCGTCTTCATCTCCTGGTTCGAAGGCGGCGAAGTCTTCCGCTCCGGCTGTACTTGGAAGCGCGGTAACGGAAAGATTTTTTACTTACGCCCGGGCCACGAAGTTTATCCGATCTATTATAATCAGAGCGTCCGTCTCGTTCTGCGGAATGCAGCCCGCTGGGCCGCAGGCGACGGCGTGAAATGGATCGATAGTTGCCCGCAAATTTCCGCTAAAAACGCGCCCGAATCGCTTCAGATCAAAGGCGGCAGGCTTCACCGGGAAGGCGAGGCGGGGTTTCGCTAAGTCTAAAATTGTTACGACATCATCAACATGGAAAATGGAATAGCTGAGGAACCGAAAACACCGACGCGGGCCGAAATTCCCGAGGCCGATAAATGGGACTTATCACATCTGTTCTCGGACGTCGGAAAGTGGGGCGAAGATCTGGCCTGGATCACTCGGACCTACCCGGAGATCGCACGGTGGAAAGGGAGGGTAGCTAAATCAGCGAAAACACTGGCGCAGGTACTCGAATTTGAGAAGGAACTCGATCTTAAAATCGAGCGCGTTTATCACTTCACCTCGCTCCAGTTGGCGGAAGACAGCGCCAACAACGAATACCTCGCCCGCGTGAGCCAATTGCAAAACCTGATGACGAAGATTGGCGAGGCGTCGGCCTTCGTCTCGCCGGAAATTCAGGCTATCGACGATAAGCGCTGGGAAGGGTTTTTGCGCGACCCAGCACTCAAGCCCTGGCGGATTCAGTTGCACAAAATCCGCCGGCTGCGCCCGCATGTTTTATCAGAGCGCGAAGAACGACTGCTCGCACTCGGTTCGGCTGCGATGGACGGATACGATGACGCTTTTTCGCAGCTGACGAATGTCGACATGAAATTCGGCGTGCTTATCGGTGCCGATGGACACGAGAAGCCGCTGACTCAGAGCACCTACAGCTCTTTTTTATTGAAACGAGACCGCAAAGTCAGAGAGCGCGCCTTCACCCAGTTTTACCACGAATTTCAGGATCACCAATTCACACTCGCTGCCGCGCTTTCATATTCGTTGAAGGCGGATGTGTTTCGCGCGAGAGCCCGCAATTATCCCAGTGCCCTGCAAGCTGCCCTATTCCCAGACGACGTGCCGGTCGGGGTTTATGATGGACTGATTAGTTCGGTGCGTGAAGGCATCCCTCCACTCGTCCGTTACTATGAATTGAGACGTCGTGTCCTCGGTCTCGATCAGCTCCACGCTTACGACACCTATGTTCCGCTCGTTCCGGAAATCGAGACTTGCATTAGCTTCGATGAAGCGGCCGAAAAAGTAATCGCATCGCTCGCACCCCTCGGCGCCGAGTATGTCGGCGTTTTGAGCGAAGGCTTGCGCGGGCGATGGGTGGATCGCTACGAGACGAAAGGGAAACGCAGTGGCGCGTTTTCAAGCGGCAGCTATGCCGCACCGCCTTACATTTTGATGAATTACAAGGAGGACGTTTTCGCCGATCTCTATACGCTGGCGCACGAGGCGGGCCATTCCATGCACACCTGGTTCGCGGCGCGATCACAGCTCTTTCAGGATTACAATTATCCAATTTTTCTGGCGGAGGTTGCGAGCACTTTCAACGAAGAGCTGCTGACCCATTTCCTGCTCGAACAAACGAGTGATCCAAAAATGAGAGCCTACATCATTAATCGTCAAATCGACGATATCCGCGGGACGCTCTTCCGGCAGACGATGTTTGCCGAATTCGAAAAAATCACCCATGCCATCGAGGAAAGTGGCGATGCGCTCACGCTCGATGTTTTTAAGAACGAATATCGCAAATTGCTCGAGGCTTATTTTGGCGATGCCATTGCAATCGATCCCCAACTTGAGCTCGAATGCTTGCGCATCCCGCATTTCTACAGCGCGTTTTACGTTTACAAATATGCCACCGGATTATCGGCGGCGATCGCGCTCGCCCAGCGTGTGCTCGCGAAGGAGCCCGGCGCCGTGGACGCGTATCTCGATCTTTTGAGGTCAGGCGGTTCGAAATTTCCTCTCGAGACCTTGAAGGCG